>JALZCF010000644.1 GCA_030863245.1 Chloroflexota bacterium | reverse complement strand
CAGCCAGGCCCATTCGATGCCCACTAGTTCGTCGAACTGTTCCACGCCGACTTGCCAGAGGCGCAGGAAGACATCGGCCGCCACCCATTCCTGGAAGCGGTCATGGGCGGTCGATTTGGCACACAACCGCGTCTCATTCAGGGCGGCCCATTGACCGCCCGTGCGCAATACATAGAAAATCGCTAGTTCTAACGAATTCTGTGGTTTAGACAGAAATGAGGCATACTGACTGAGAAACCACCCAGGTTCCAGTCACTATGCCTCCACGACAGTATAGCAAAGAACAGAGCGACGTTGGAAAAGCGACGAAACGGATCACGCTGCCGATTGAACTGGCCGCCTATCGCGAGCTGGCGGCGGATGGGGCGCGCTTTCGACAGTGGTTGGACCGCATGATCGCGTGCTATCCGGAACTCTTTCCGAGCGCGATTAGCGCGGGCTATACGCTGCATGACTGGCTGCCCGCCGGCAAGAAGCTGCCGGCGGTGCGCTTTCGGCGCATCAAACTCAAGCAGCCAGATGAGGCGGGGCAGGCGCTCATCCTCACGATTGCCTCGAGCGCGGTGCTGCCGTATATGAGCGGCTACACCGACGAGGTTGAGAAAGCGCTCTTCTTGCGGCGCTTTGGCGTGCCCTTTTGGGGCTTGACCTACGTCTTTGGGCGCGATGATAGCTACTGGTATCGGCTGACGGCCAGTTTTGGGCGCTATGACATCGTCGGCACGACCGTCAAGGAGCCCACGCGCTTGCCGGCGCACCTACTGGCCGATGAGAAGCATGTCCATTTCAATGGTGAAAAAGGCTATATTGCCACGACTGTGGGCGCCGATTGTGTGCTCGGTGCATCACTGGCTTTGGCGGCCGATGAAGCCGCCCTGACCGACGCGTACGCGGCTTTCCAACGCGAAGCGCAGGGGTTGGTGCCGGACTACGCGCCCCAAACCGTTAATACCGATGGGTGGTGGGGCACGCAGCGCGCCTGGTGCGCCCTCTTTCCAGGCGTAGTGCTCATCGCCTGCTTTCTGCACGCCTTCCTTAAGATCCGCGACCGTGCCAAGCGGCGCTTCAAACAACAGTGGCCCGCTATCCAACAGCAGGTGTGGGACGTTTATCATGCCGCCGACCCCACGCAGTTGCATGAACGGGTCGCGACCTTGCAAGCCTGGGCTCAACAAACCATCAGTGGCACGGCCTTGGAGGCGATCGAGAAGCTGTGCGCCAAGGCTGACCGCTTTGCCCTGGCCTTTGCTTATCCGGATGCGTACCGCACCAGCAATATGGTTGACCGCCATATGGCGCCCCTGGAGCGTTGGCTCGCCAGCGCGCGTCACTTCCACGGTCACTGGCGCTCGGCCGAACACCAGGTGCGCGCCTGGGCGCTGCTCCATAATTACTGGCCCTACTGCCCCCGCGCTGCGATTAGCCAGCGCGCTCGATCGCCAGCACATCATCTCAACAGGGCGCTCTATCATGAAAATTGGCTGCACAACCTGTTGATCGCAACCTCCGCGACCGGTCTCCAGGCGCACCACAGAAAACGCCAGAACTAGGCGCTTTTGAAGATCAGAACTTATTACTGAGCCGAGCCTAGGAAGCCAAAGGCGTTTCAGGTGCGGCCGACCCCCCATGCAACATGCAACATGCAACATGCAACAGCCCACCTTTAGTTCTATGCGCTCGGCTCAGTAGAGTTGACACGGGAGGTAGGATGGCTGAGAGAAATTGTGATATCCTCATCGTTGGGGGTGGGACGGGTGGCTGTGCGGCGGCGATGGGTGCGGCTTCGCAGGGGTACCGGGTCATTATGACGGAGGTCAGTGATTGGGTCGGGGGGCAGCTGACTTCTCAGGCTGTGCCGCCGGACGAGCACCCATGGGTCGAGCAGTTCGGCTGCACGCGGCGCTACCGGCACTTCCGCAACAGCGTGCGTGACTACTATCGAGATCATTATCCCCTGCTGCCGGCGTCGCGCGCCGATCCCCACTTGAACCCAGGGGTTGCCGATGTCTCCCGCATCGCCCATGAGCCGCGGGTCGCGCTTGCCGTCTTGGAGCAGATGCTGGCCTTCGATCGCAGTACCGGGCGGCTGCAGGTGCTCCTGCGCCACGAACCGATCGCGGCGGAGACGGAGGGCGATCGCGTGCAGGCGGTGACCCTGCGCGATCTGGACAGGGGCGAGGAGGTGACCATCGCGGCGCCTTACATTCTCGATGCGACGGAGCTGGGCGACCTGCTGCGGTTAGCCGGTGTCGAATATGTCACGGGTGCCGAATCGCGCGACGAGACGGGCGAGCCGCACGCGGTCGAGGGCCCCCCTCAACCGGACAATGTCCAGTCGCTCACCTGGTGCTTCCCCATGGCCTATGACCACGAGGGGGAGCACACGATCGAGAAGCCGGCCCAGTACGAGAGGTGGCGCGATTATGTTCCTCAGCTATCGCCACCATGGAGCGGGCCGCTCTTTAGCTGGGTCCACCCCGACCCCGTCACACACGAAGCGCGCCAGCGGGTCCTGTTTCCCTCTGAAACATCGGATCTGGCGCAGTCGCTGTGGTACTTCCGGCGGATCATATGCCGCGACCATTACCCACCAGATGCGATGCCGTACGAGGTCACCCTGGTCAACTGGCCGCAGATCGATTACTGGGAGGGCAACATCATCGACAAACCCGAGGAGGAGGTCCAACGCTACCTGGATGAGGCCAAGCAACTGTCGTTGAGCTGGCTCTACTGGATGCAGACGGACGCACCCCGCCCGGACGGCGGGATCGGCTATCCCGGCCTCTACCTCCGCCCAGACATCGTCGGGGCGACAGATGGCCTCGCCAAGCAACCCTACATCCGGGAGTCGCGCCGGATCAAGGCCGCGTTCACGGTCACCGAACTGCACGTCGGCGCGGAGGCACGGGAGGGCGGGCCGGCGGCCTTCTTTGAGGACAGTGTTGGCGTCGGCTGCTACCGCATCGATCTGCACCCTAGCACGGGAGGGGACCACTACATCGATATCTCTTCCCTACCCTTCCAGATTCCTCTCGGCGCGCTGCTGCCTGTGCGGGTCGAGAACCTCTTACCAGCCTGCAAGAACATCGGTACGACCCACATTACCAACGGCTGCTACCGCCTCCACCCCGTCGAGTGGAACATCGGCGAGGCGGCTGGGCTGCTCGCGGCATACTGTCTCCAACATAACGTCCAGCCCCGCCAGGTGCGCGAGCAACCCGCACACCTGCAGGCCTTTCAGAGCTTGCTTCGGCAGCAGGGGGTGGAGTTGGAGTGGCCGCGTCTGAGGGCGTTGTAGAGTGTTGCATGTTGCATGTTGCATGTTGCATGTACGCTCCGCGCGTGTGCTTCGCACACATGCTGTGTGGTACGTGAGCTGTGAATGGGGTGGGGGAGCATGATGACCGCAATGGCGGGTCACGCTCCCCGCTCCTCACTCTCCGGCCCTCACACCCCCTCACACCCTCATACCCTCACACGCCTTGCCGTTTTCATCCTTCATCCTTCATCCTTCATCCTTTCGTTCCGCTCTCCGCTCCCCGCTCCCCCCGTTTATAGGGGGCTTTATCTCGTTGACGGCACGTTCCATGCAGGGGTGTCCACACGGACATGAGTGGAGAGGAGGCATGATGGCCTTGATTACCCAGAGTATCCCGCTTTTCCCGTTGGACGTGGTGTTGTTTCCGGGGATGGTGCTGCCGCTGCATATCTTCGAGTTGCGCTATCAACAGATGGTGCGCGACTGTGTGGCGAGCGGCGAGCCGTTCGGTCTGGTGTGGGCGGAGGAGGAACCGCTCACGATCCCGACGGACCGCCCGCTGGTCGGTACCACCGCGATCATCACGGAAGTGGAGCCTCTGCCGGACGGTCGTTTCAACATCAGCACCGTGGGCAACGAGCGCTTCCTGGTGCGCAGCTTTTCTTATGAGCAGCCCTATCTGGTTGGCGATGTCGAACCCTATCCCGCGAGTGGCGCGGAATCGCCGGCCGTTGCAGAGTGTCGTCCCACACTGATACATCTCTTCCGCCGCTACGTCGAGCTGCTCGACAAGGTGGCCGACAATGAGGTATCCATCGAAGCGATACCGGATGATGCAACGACGCTGGCATACATTGTGGCTGTCTACTATCAATGTCAGAACTGGCGCAAACAGGAGCTACTCGCCATCGAGTCCATTCCGGAGTTGATGCGGCATGAGATTGAACTGCTTCGGGTGGAGAATCCGCTGATCGAGCAGATACACCGCTACCAGGCGTTAGGAGAGATTCCGCCTCTTGTTGCCACCTCGCTGGCTGTCTACGGTCTCAATTAGGGAGACAAAGGCAGGCGGCAGGCGGCAGGTGGCAGGTGGCAGGTCCCAATTAGGAAAGTGTGATACAGCGCATTGGTTTCTAGTGGCGCCTGTGTTTTACTCGTAATGAGTCATGAAATAGTTTTAGGAGTAGTCTGTGCCGCGAGGCCGTCTTGGATTTGCTGTGAAGGTGCTGGGGGAATCGTTGCCCTCCCATGATACTCGCCGCTGGCAAAGTGAGCCCCACCTCCATGTTAGCTTGAGGTATTTGGATGGGATCTTGGATTACCTGATCGCACACGATATTCGCTTCTACCGAATGTCGAGTGACCTCGCACCCTATCTCACCCACCCTGATATGCCGCAGTTTCACTCGCAGATCGAAGAGGCATCGGAGGAACTGGCTGCCATCGGCGCAAGGGCGCGCGAGCAGGGGATCCGCCTCTCTTTCCACCCTTCCCAGTACATCCTTCTCAACGCCGAAGATGAGACGATCGCCGAGAAGAGCATCAAGGATCTCAACTCGCAGGCTGCTATCCTGGATGCGATGGGAGTGGGGCCAGAGGGGACGGTTGTCACCCATGTGGGCGGTGTCTATGGCGACAAGGAAGCGAGTCTGCAACGGTTCATCGAGCGCTACCGTGATTTGGAGGGGCCGGCGTGTGAGAGGTTGGTGGTGGAGAATGATGACAAGAGCTACGGCATTCGCGACTGCCAGCGCATCCACGACGCAACCGGCATCCCGATCGTCCTGGACTATCTCCACTACCGCAACTACAACCCTGACGATACACCGATTGAAGAGGCGATTGCCATAGCGCTTGACTCGTGGCCAGCGGAGGTGCGTCCGAAGATGCACTTTTCCTCCCCCCGCACCGAGATGCGTGAGGTGACACGCAAGAACCCAGAGACAGGAAAGCGGGAGAGCGTTCTCCAACCGCCCCTCAACACGCAGCACTCCGATTTCGTCAACCCCTTCGAGTTCATTGATTTCGCTCGTGCTCTCCCCCCTGACCGCGATGTCGACATCATGCTTGAAGCGAAATCCAAGGACCTGGCGTTGCTCCGACTGCGCGAGGAGCTGGAGAAGTATGCTCCGGATGTAGCTGCACGATTTCGTGGCGCGGCAGAGTGAATGTACAGCGTGTAAAGTGTTGGTAAGCTGTCAGGTATGATTTATAGTCTGTATAACCTTTAACATCAATGATAGAAGGAATGGGAGAAAGAACGAGTCGCACCATGTCAGGTCCAGCGAACGTGGCGAGCTGGGGATGGCCGGAAACCACGGTGTCGTTGTCAGAGGCGTATCAGGTTTGCGAGGCGATCACGCAGCATCATTCAAAGAGCTTCTACTTTGCGACCGCCTTTCTTCCACTCGAGAAGCGGCGTGCCATCCGTGCTCTGTATGCATTCTGTCGCTGGAGTGATGACATCGTAGATGAACCGAACAACGAGATAGGATACTCTCTAGATGGCTGGTCCCTCCATGCACGCGGTGAGGAAGCTGACCCAAGTAGCCC
>JALZCF010000643.1 GCA_030863245.1 Chloroflexota bacterium | reverse complement strand
GCAAAGGACTGTAGTTCTCTTTCTAATATTCCAAGCGTTGTCTGGAGTAATTACGTCGATCTTCACTCAGGTGCAACACAACACCGCGGACGCAATTGGCGGTGAACTTATCGAAGACCCGCTTGTTCGGCAATTTCTGAGTTCATCGGATGTTGGCTCTAGTCGACGGCTCTGGTGGTGGATCAGTGGGGGAGCAACGCTTCATGTTGCTCATCATCTCCTGCCACAGCTCAGCTTCCTTGAGGCCCCCGGTGCCACGCTAAGACTTCGCAAACATCTCGATGAGGTTGGCGTAGCCTTTCCAGCCTATCCGAATATGCGTCGCGCACTCTCGGCGCATCGCGCCCTTCTCCGTCATCTCGCCGTCAGTTAATAGCGGCTGTAGACGTCGAGGCTTTAAAACGCTAAGGAGCAGGAGATGGCAGCACTAGGGGAAGACAAAGTCGATCGTCGCCGGCCCCTGCGAAAGAGCGGCACGGCGTTTCTCGTGTTGATGGGCGACTTTGTTTCAATCATTTGTATTATCGGCGTCGTAATGCTGTACGATGAGTTGATTTGGCGCTCGTTGCCGCCGCACTGGAGAGGGGTCGGATTCGTAGGCTTTGGTTTAGTCTGGATTCGGCTAATTTCTCTTACCATCTTCTATGGCACGTGGAAGCGCACTGCAAGTACAAGTAACGAGGCACTCGACGACGAGGGTGACAGGGGAAAGGCAAAAACTCCAGAGGATTTCCGTCGCGAAGCCGAAGCGCGAATCGACCGATATCACCGGACCTACTGGGTCATGCTCGCTACCGGGATTGTTGGCTACGCCCTGATTGTCACAACCACGGGTGGCCCGTTCCAATCTCCGTTTGCCCCTCTTCTGATCGCCGGCCTGTTTCTGGGCCAGGTTCGTGCCGCTACGCGAGAGAGTCTTCGATTTCTACTTTATGCCGGCGTCGCTCTCGTTGGAGCGTCTGTCGTCTTGGCCAATGCGCCCATTCATGGATTTGGTATTGCCTATCGAGATGAGATGACGTTCCAGTGGAGCGCCTATGTTCCTGCGGCTCTCGTTGTGGCACTCGTCACGACATGGGTGAATGAACGAACCCTCTTTCGTGGGGCTCAGGGTACGGGTGGCGATAGCAAGGACCTCGATCAGCCGTTGATAGATCAGCCGCTGATGGATGCCGACAACACGAACGACCAGGACCCGGACGATTGGACGCCCAATGCGTAGCTAGGCTCCCGCTGTGATATGGCTTTGGCGGGTCTAGTCCACGCGGCAGGCGTCGGTGCGCCCGACGCCGACGGCGTGCAAGAGTGCCGCAAGCGTGCCACTGCCTCCTGTGACACCGCGCCTCCCAGCGGCTTCCCGCGGAGCGCGGGCGCCTCCTGCTCGGACGTGTGCCTGGCGTCGCAGCGCTTCACGATTTTGCCGTCGAAGTGCCATGTGGACGACGCCATCGACCGTGGACGCCTCGACCATGCTGCCCGGATACGCCTGCCACGTTGTTGACGGCACCGGCGAAGTTAACGTGCCGTCCACTTGGCGCTGTGCTCAGCCTCCGCGCGCAGCCACATCCGCGTGGGCCATTGCGGGACGGCGGGCGGCTCGGGCTTGGTGGCTTCGAGGGCCGCGCAGTTCCCGCTACGCGCGTCGGATTCACCCGAGAGACGTTCTTCTCGAAGTGGGATCGGCTCGCCCTCGTAACACGGGTACGAAAGTTTTGTTTGGCCCCGAACCACGGAGTTCCCAAACTTCGCACCAGCACTTCAGCGCGCGCACACTGGTCCGGGATTCCCGCACACCAGTGACCAGACTGCGATACAGCTAGAACATGACTCTGGTAATCGCATGGATCCGCGAGGTGGCAGGTACTCGGGAACTAGTGGTCGCTGCGGACAGTCGCGTCCGCGGGGGTTACGCGTGGGACGCGGCACCGAAGCTTCTGCCCCTCGACCGGGGAGATGCGGTCATCGCGTATGCAGGCGACTCGCTCATTGCATACCCCGTCATGCTCCAAATCCAGAGCACCGTGCGATCGTGGGACAAAGCGGCGAACCGCCGACAGCCACTTGAACACTTGAAGGGCCACCTCCTTCGCGTGCTGAATGCGATGCTGCAAAGCGTTAGCGAAGTGCAGGCGATGGACGCTTGGGATCCAGCCGCCGTGCGTTTTGTGCTAGCAGGCTACTCCTGGCGACGCAGGCAGTTCGTGATCTGGGAACTGCATTACGATGCCAACTGTCAACGGTTCCACTACCGAACGCTTCGTCGGCGGCTCGATGATCGTCGGCTGACGACGTCGTATGTGCTGGTCGGCGACGGCACGAAGGCGGCGAAGGCGCTTCTCTGCGAGCGCCTCCATGCCGCAGGGCGGTTGTTCCCTGCGACCGGACTTGATATGGAACCGCTCGCTGTTCTTGCAGCCATGATCGAAGATCCGGCCTTCCCGTCTATAGGCGGTGCCCCGCAGGTAGTGAAGGTCTACGAGTATCTCGACGCCGTACCCTTCGTCGTCGACTGGCAAGATGCCCGATTTTATGCCGGTAGGGAGCTATTGGAGTACGAGGCGCCGGACCGCGTCGCCCACCTGCCAGTGCGACAGTTCGGCTACGCGGTCGACCTCGCCTTGATTCGTGAGCGGAGAATGCTGGCGACGTATCTCCGATCTCGTTTGCGGTCGCTGGAGCATGAACAGCCGGGCTAAACGCCGGATGCTGGAGTGCTTGCCGACCGATGGTCAGGCTGCGTAGGAGGGGAC
>JALZCF010000641.1 GCA_030863245.1 Chloroflexota bacterium | reverse complement strand
AGGTGCACCGCCAGCGAGACGATCTCCGCCAAATCGCACCACATAATTTTGAGTCCAGCGCAGCCGACGATGGTACCGCCTGTGTCCACGACGATAAAGTCACGCAGATAATTGTACAGCTGCACGTGTGATTTGGGCAGCATCAATCCCCTGGAGGCATACAGGTTGATCATCGCCGCCATTTCGTTAACGTCGTCGATGTGTGCACGCCGTATCACTGGTTGCCCAGCGGCGCGTGGCGGCGGCGGCATATGAAGTGTGATCTCTGCCATCGCTTCGTCCTGTGTTGTACGGGTGATTCGTCAGGTCGTCTCTACGTTCAGCGTAGTTCAGAGCAGGACAAACATAACTTTGACCATCGAAATGAGAACTTTGAACTCTATGTTCCGTAGTCGGTGTAAATTGACACATATTCGCACGAAAAGGCATACCTCCAGGCCGTCGATTGCTTGTCACCTAGGCTGAGATCAAGCCGTAGGTCAACATCCTTGCCCATCAATCTGGTATGGGCGGTGGCTTCTGAGTACTTAAGCGGTGCACCGTCAGCCACTAGTTGCACATCGCTGAACCATAGCGTCAGCTGCGCAGGATCGAGATTGACGCCGCTGCGGCCAGTTGTGCCCAACACCCCGCTCCAGTTGGCGTCGGTGCCATTGAGTACTTCAGCGCCAATGGATCATGCGAGCCCCTTGGTGATGCCGACGAGCATGAGCGTTTCGCCACTCAGAAGCATTGCGTTTTGTTGCACAAGCTTTGACTAGGTGTCGGTGGGCATGATCGCCCGAGCCACGTCGTGCCAGCCATCCAATCCCAACTTGGGGAATGGCGCCGAGCAGTTTAGATTCCGCATTCAAAAGCCGTATTTTATGCTTACCCCCAAGAATGGCAGAATACGGTTATGTAACTACATCCATATAAATGGTAAGCCCTCAACTGGGACGGGCCGGGTTGCCCCACCATCGTGCGTGCGGGGCGATCTGCTCGCCCTTCATGAGGAAGGCGTCAGCGTCGAGCACGGCGCCCTCGCCCATCGTCACGCCGTAGTGCACGAAGGCTCCGACCCCGAGAGTGCAACCGGCCCCGAGCGAGGTGTGATCGGACTTGAAGACGCCGCCTTCCATCGAGTGGCACTGGATCGTACTCCCCGCGTTGAGCGTGCAGTCGTTCCCGATGGTGACGAGGGTCTTCTCCGCCATCGCGCAGCCGTCGTCGAAGACCCTGCTGCCGAGCCGAACGCCCATCAGCCGCGAGATTACGTTCTTGAACGGGGTGCCGTTGAACAGCGACGATTTGCCCAACTTCCAGAAGCGTTCGTGCCACCAGAAGTAGGGCTCATAGATCGAGCAGAACTGCGGGCTCAAGGGCCGGAACCCCCTGACGGCACCGTCGACCAGCACGGAATAGCTAACCGTGAATACGAGGATCAGGAGCATGCCTACCACGATCGCCAACACGCCGAACCGGACGTAGAGGTCCACGGTGGCCATGATGAGCAGGATGATACCGAAGAACTGGAGCCACCACTCGAGCAGGAACAGTCCCATGGTGACGGCGTTGTATTTGTTCTTGGCGGCGAGGCGGCGGCGCAGTTCCTCCCCCCTCTTGAGATGGTCGAACTGGCTGTCGCTCTGCACCGATCGCGGGATCTCGAAGCAGGGCGAGCCCAGCAGTCCGACACCCTCCCGGATGTCTCCGTCGAGTGGCACCATGGCCTTCGTGGCGAGAAGGCAGTTGTCGCCTATCCTGCCACCCGAAGGGTAAGCGACAGAGTTCCCGAGGTAGCAGCGCGCCCCAATCGACACTGGTGATATACGGAAGGATGTGCTCGAGAAGTCGGCATTGATGATCGACAGCCCATCAGAGACCATCGTGCCGGTGCCGACGGAGACTAGGTACGGCGTCTCATGCCGTTGCGCGTTGCCGAAATTCGACCCCGTTTGCTCGACCTGCGAAAGGTCGTACCCAATGGCGCGCAGGTAGTAGACGATGTAGGAGCTGTCGCCGAAGAGGATCATGAAGAACTTCAGGTTGGTCATGCCTGCGATCGTCCGCTGGATCCAGTAGTGAAAGCCGTACAAGGGATAGACCTTGTCTGGCTTGAGAAAGAGGTTCAGTACACGAGGGATGGTGACCACCAAGGCGAGTCCGGCCAGCACGGCGCCAAAGAACAGCACGAAGGAGATGACCAACATGACGCCGTAGAAGCTCCAGCTCGTGAAATCCAGGGGCCACGTGAGCTCAGCGAGCAGTGGGATCCTAGAGGGCAGCAGGACCTCAGTGATCAGCGTGACCACGACGCCGATCGCCAGCATGTACAAGACCAGCCCGCGCAGGAGCAGCAGGCCACTGTAAAAGACCCTCCTCAGAGTGCTGCAGTGGGCCGGGTCAACCCTCCGGTAGTCCACATTGGTCGGCTGCGCCGGGGACCCGTGCCAGCGCTGGCCATCGGGCACAGCCTGGGAGGCATGGAGGGAGGAGGAGTGGCCCAGTTGGGCTCCGTCGCCCATCGAGGTCTCAATATCGATCACCGTCCTCTCGCCGACGAACACGTCCTTCCCGAGAGTAACTGCCCCCGTCTGGATCACGCCGGCATGGGCGCGGTAGCAGAGGAACAACGAGTCCTTGCGGATGACCGTGCCGTCGCCGATGCTGAGCAGGTCGGTGCACACGGGCGCTTGGCGAGAGAAGATCGCCACGCCTCGACCCACCTGCGCGCCAAGTGCCCGCAGGTAGAGCCCGTAGATCGGCGAGCCGACGAACAGGACCAGGGGATTGAACTGGACCAGCGTCTTGACGGTCCAAAAACGGACGTACGCCAGGCTCCAGATGGGGATCTCCTGCGGCTTCCAGCGACCGATGAGCATCCACTTGGCCAGGATCGGAACCGTACATAGGACCAGAAAGATCGCTCCGCCGAAGACGAGGAAGCGCACGTACATGTCGATCCACCCGGTGCTAGCGGCGATCCACACATAGCCTCTGTCTATCACCAGCGCAATGAGGAAGCAGTATCCCAGGAACAGCAGGAATTGCAGTGTTCCACACAGGATGTACTGCCACGTGCTGGCCGGCGCCACGGCCTCTCTGGAGGCCGGAACCGGCGGCTGGGCAGGGATCGGC
>JALZCF010000635.1 GCA_030863245.1 Chloroflexota bacterium | reverse complement strand
GGCCCTCTCATGGGAGGAGCGTGAAGCGATGAGGGCTCTCTGCTGGTATGGCATAAATGACGTGCGGGTCGAGACCGTTCCGGATCCGCAGCTGCTCAACCCGCGCGATGCGATCGTGCGCATCACCTCGACAGCCATCTGTGGCTCTGACCTCCACCTGTATGATGGGTACAATCTGGCTATGAAGCCTGGCGATATCCTTGGGCACGAGTTCATGGGGGAGGTGGTCGAGGTGGGGCCGGAGGTTCAGAACCTCCAGATAGGCGACCGGGTGGTCGTGCCCTTCCCCATCTCCTGTGGTAGCTGCTTCTTCTGCCAGCAGGAACTATGGTCGCTCTGTGACAACTCGAACCCCAAAGCGTACCTGATTGAGCAAGTGTACGGCTACTCGCCGGCGGGCATCTATGGCTACTCTCAGTTGCTCGGCGGCTATGCAGGTGGCCAGGCGGAGTATGCGCGCGTGCCCTTCGCTGACGTGGGGCCGCTCAAGGTAGAGGATGACCTCACCGACGAGCAGGTACTCTTCCTCACCGATATCTTCCCCACGGGCTATCAAGCGGTGGAGCAGTGTGACCTGCGGGGCGGGGAGATCGTGGCGGTGTGGGGCTGTGGTCCGGTGGGTCAATTCACCATCAAGAGCGCCTACCTGCTCGGGGCGGAGCGGGTCATCGCGATTGACCGCTTTCCAGAACGACTGCGGTTGGCGAGCGAGCAGGGCGGCGCGGAGACCTTGAACTATGAAGAGGTAGGCGATGTCGTCGAGGCGCTCAAGGAGATGACGGGCGGCCGTGGCCCTGATGTCTGTATCGACGCGGTGGGCATGGAGGCCCACGGTCTCGGCGTCGAGTGGTGGTACGACCGCGCCAAGCAGGCCGTGCGCCTCCAGACTGGCCGCCCCATCGCCCTCCGCCAGGCAATCGTTGCCTGTCGCAAGGGGGGCACCGTCTCCATCCCTGGTGTCTACGCCGGCTTCATCGACAAGATCCCGATGGGCGCCGCCTTCAACAAGGGGCTGACCTTCAAGATGGGTCAGACGCATGTGCACCGATACCTGCGTCCCCTCCTGGAACGCATCCGGCAGGGTGAGATTGACCCCTCCTACATCATCACCCATCGCATGAGCCTGGACGAGGCACCTCATGGCTATGAGATTTTCCAAGAGAAGGAAGACAATTGCATCAAGATCGTCCTGAAGCCGTAGCGGGGCTTGGAGGATTTCTTGCTTACCTCTTGGTAATATGAGCGATCAAGGAGGAAGTAACTAATGGGACGTGATCGAAGACCGAAGCACAAGATATCCCGACGTGAGGGACAAGATATATTTGGTACCGGCGGCGAGAGCCTGGAACGGCGGATAGACCAACCGCCGGGGATGCATGGCCGTACTCGGCGACCAGGTCGTCAGAGTGAGTATGGCCGCCAGCTCCGCGAGAAGCAGAAGGTGAAACGGATCTACGGGTTGCGTGAGAGACAGTTCCGGCGCTTCTATGATATGGCCCAGCGCTCACCCGACTTGACCGGCTCTGCCCTGCTCAAATTATTGGAGCGCCGGTTGGATAACGTCGTCTACCGCCTCGGCTTCGCCCGCAGCCGCCCCCAGGCGCGCCAGTTTGTCAACCACGGGCACGTCCTGGTGGACGGACGACGGGTAGACATCCCTTCCTACATTGTCGAGCCGGGCCAGGTCGTGGAGCTAAAAGAGGACGTGCTGGAGATTCCAGACGTGCAAGAACTTCGCCAGAACCCCCCACGCGTCCCTGCCTGGCTCGAGCAGTTCGACGGCGGCGGCCGCGTCATGCGTGAGCCGGATCGCGATGAGATAGAGCAGGACATCCAGGAACAGCTCATCGTCGAGTTCTACTCGAGATAACGTAAAGCGTAAAACGTAAAACGTAATGAGATGCGAGGGGCACAGACATTCAGGTCGGTGGAGGGAACGTAGATGAAAGAGATATGGGAGAACGTAAGCGAGCGCCTTGATGGCTCAACCTTACTTGGAATTGCGGCACTTGGAACAGTTGGTGCAGGCGCACTCTTGCGGCGACAGCGCACTCAGGAAAGTGAGCTGTCCGGCCAGGTGGCCCTGGTTACCGGTAGCTCCCGTGGTCTGGGATTTCTGCTGGCGCGCGAGTTGGCCCGGGAGGGCTGTCGGCTCGTCATCTGTGCGCGTGATGAAGCGGAGCTTGAGCGGGCCCGAGCCGACCTGGAGCAGGAGGGGGCGGAGGTACTCGCTATCCCCTGCGATCTGTCCGACCGCCATCAGGTCGCGCGTATGGTGGAGGAGGCCACCCGCCGCTTTGGGCGGGTAGACGTGTTGGTCAACAACGCGGGTATCATTCAGGTTGGCCCCCTACAGTCGCTGACACTCCAGGATTTCGAGGATGCATTTGGTGTCATGTTCTGGGGCGTCCTGTACCCGACTCTGGCAGTACTCCCACAGATGTTGGAGCGCCAGGAAGGTCGCATCGTGAACATCACATCCATCGGTGGCAAAGTGGCGGTACCACACCTGCTGCCGTATATCTGTGCGAAGTTTGCGGCAGTCGGCTTGTCTGAGGCACTGCGCGCCGAACTGGCTAGCCAGGGAGTAACGGTGACGACTATCGTACCGGGGCTGATGCGGACCGGCTCCCCTCTAAACGCCTTCTTCAAAGGTCAACAGAAAGATGAATTTACTTGGTTCTCCCTGGGGTCCAGCCTACCCTTCATCTCGATGGACGCCGAGCGAGCCGCCCGCCAGATCATTAGTGCGGCGAAACGAGGTGAGGCTGAGTTCACCTTGACGCTTCCCGCCCGCCTGCTCGCACGCTTCCAGGGCCTGTTCCCGGGCCTGACCGCGAACCTGCTTGGCCTCATTACCCCTCTTCTCTTGCCGGGGCCGGCCGGGACCAGCAAAGAGAAGGAACGTGGCATGGAGGTCCAGATGCGCATGGATTTCCCCCGCAACTGGCTCCTAAAGCTGCTCACAGTTCTGAGTCAGCGGGCAGCCCGCCGCTTGCACCAGTATCCTGGCCCGCTTTCGGTACTATCTGAGGAGCGGGAGAGAGGGAATGTGGATCGCGGAGCGCGGATTGCGGAATGAGTCGAGTGCGGAGTGCGGAATGCGGAATGCGGAATGATACCCGTTGTGCTACCAAGCCTCACAAACATGCGGAGATAGTTTGTAGTAAACACTTTAGTGTTCGTCTGCCTCACGAACACTAAAGTGTTTACTACAAACCGTCACGGCGTTTCACAGCATAATTGGTATGAGTCAACGGCGAAATGTGGAGTGGGGAGGGGAGATTCAGTGGTGAGAGGTCGGCTTGGTTGTGCGCTAGCGCTCTGATACTGCCTCTGCTCAGGCTTGGCTAGGTGTTGGAGCGCCGGCGTGTGGAGCACGTTGGGGGTGTTGGCTGAGGTCCGCTGTCGCGTCCCCGTCTTGCCTTCCTTCCGTTAGAAAGTGCAAGAGCGCACGGTTGAAGGCGAGCGGTCGATCCCACATGGGATTGTGGCCGGCGCCGTCCAGGACGATGAACTCGGCGTGGGGCAGGGAGTGGCTGAGAGTTTCCCCGACCGCTACCGGGATTACGGTATCATGCTCGCCCCATAC
This sequence comes from Chloroflexota bacterium, assembly GCA_030863245.1. GTDB lineage: Bacteria > Chloroflexota > Anaerolineae > Ardenticatenales > Ardenticatenaceae > JALZCF01. The sequence goes on along the minus strand of JALZCF010000635.1, from coordinate 651 downwards.
CACGAGCGCGGGCACCTCGATCTGTGCCAGTTTCACGCGCAGGTCGCTGAAAAGAATCTGGCGTAGTGCGTCTAGGATGGTGACAGGACCCGCACGGTAGGCATCCTGGACCAGCACAGGCCAGAAATCAAATGGCAGATGGCGGAGCACCCGCAGCAGCCCAAATGCGTGCTTCGGGTAGTTATACCCGAACGGAAGGCCCGCTGCATCGACAAGCACCAGTCGATCGACCCGCCCGGGAAAATCGGCCGCTAACTCCGCTGAGATGTATCCCCCCATCGAGTGGCCGACAACGTTGGCCGGCTCGATCCCAATCTGATCCATCCACTCGGCGAGGACGCCGGCCGCCTCACTCAGAACAAAGCGCGACCTTCCCTGGCTTCCCCCAAAACCGATGAGATCGATGAGGTGCACGCGGAAGTGCCGCGCCAGCGCTTCGATATTCTTCGCCCACCACTTCGTCGATCCGGAAAGCCCATGTACTAGAACCACCGGCTCCCCCGCACCAGCCACCTGGTAATAGATCGTGGCCGATCCTACCTCAATATGCTCTCTCTCGATCTTCACCTTGTATCACCGTATGATTCCTGTTGCGCTCTGATCTATGGCTCGTCGCACGGCCCCATCTCGTGCAATGACTAAACCGAAGAG
>JALZCF010000627.1 GCA_030863245.1 Chloroflexota bacterium | reverse complement strand
GGCATATGGACTATCGCTCCCATTTTATCAGTCGTGCGAGGCTGGCGATGATCAAGCTGACGACAATGGCGACGAGCCAGGGGCGCGGGTTGAGGTAGGTAACTTCAAGCGTGTAGTAGTAGTCGTTGTAGCTTGCCATCCCCTCGGTGCCTGGCAAGACCACCCATTCTGGCTGGATCCACCCAATCAGGAACCAGTCAATCACAAGCGTATCAAACAGCACGAAGAATTGGTAAAGCAGGAAGACGTGGACGAAGGCGGCGCGAAACGAGAGGGCGCCGCCGTTTTCGGCCTTCAGTTTCAGCGTTGAATAGAGCAGGCCGCCAAAAAAACTGAGGAAGAAGGGGAGCGCGAACAGCCGTTGCTGCCGGCGCGCTCGATCGCTCATCGACCCGTACCTGGCCCTGACATCAGGGGGATAGTCCTGCAGCCACATCTCGGCGTTGTAGCGCAGCGACCCCACAATGAGGCTGCCTACCACCAAACTCACTGCCGTCCCATCGGTGAGGAGGCGCTGCGCAGATAATTGCGTTTTGATGGATGCCATTCTTTCCCTTGCCCTGTCTCGGGGCTCACTTGCTGGATCCGATGCAGGAACAGTCTAGCGCAACAATGTCTCAAGGAGAAGAGTGCCCGTCGTGCACGTGTTGGTCAACAACGCTTTGTGCCCTTCACGGTCACGACCCGGATGGTGCGCGCCTGGCAGCGACGGACAGGCGCGCACCGAGAGAGGATCTAGGGGCTCGAGGAGGGAGATGAGTCTGGCGGGGTAAGAATGAGTGGCCCCGCATCTCGCTCAATGATCGCACCAGGCGTTGCGCCCAGGTGATAAGCGGGCTGTGAGGGGCCGAGAACCGTTCATAGTACACGCGCGTGTGAGAGGTTCGCACATGCCTAAGCATGTCCTACGAGCCTTTGGTAATGCTCGCCGGCACCAAGGATGGCCATGGTCCTACCGTCCTCGCTCTTCCCCCTTGCGCCTTTGCGTCTTTGCGTGGCATTTCCGTTTCCCACGCTTACCCGACTCTGCCTGACTTTGTAGCCCTTCGCTGTTTCAAGTAGGGCAGGCCACTCCTTAGCAAGATGACTGTCGTGTTCAGGCCTCCCTTGGTTAGCTCCTCATGTACCGTAAAAATCAACCTTACCGCATTCATAGGCATAAAGCGTCTACCTCGAGGAGTGATACTACAGGTCAGCCGCGATATCGCGGCCATTCTGAAACTGTCGCACTCTTCTGTTACAATGGATTCAGTGGTGCGACAGCTAAGCCGCGCTCAGGCAGGCATCGAGTTCCGTTGTTACGCAGGACCACGTTTTGCTCCGCCATTTCGCTGATCCGAGATTGCGTTGGATAGCGGATGCTGGTTCAACCGAACCACCGGTGCAATTGGAACAAACTCTCGTTATTCTATAGACAGTGTTGACAGGAAAGCTAACGCTAGGAATGGTTACAGGTGAGGTGAGAGATGAGAGCCATCGAACAGGTGAAGAACGAACGATCCATGGATCCGTCGCCGCTCGCGACTGTCACGGATACCCGCACCCTCCGCGACCAGCAACGCTTCCTAGAAGCGTGGCGCCGGCTAGAGCGGGAACGCGAGCAAGTCACCACAGGTGCGATCCGAGCGAGCTGTCAGGCACAGCTGAGGCGTCTTGACAAGGAGATCGCCCGCAACAACCGCTTTCTGGCTAGCCGGGGCTTCTAGAAGCCTATTCAATTGCAGGGAGTTTGCGGCTGCTCCAGCACTGGAGCAGTTGGTAATATGCGGCCTGACGTGGTTCCATTCTACGGTCTCTCAACAACAAACTCCACCTCCCCCGTGATGAATTCCCCATCCACGGAGAAGGGAGTGTGGTCGTTTCCATCGAGTACCACTGTCAGGTTGTAGCGACCCGGCGGCAACTCACCCAGGTAATACCATGGCCCGTATAGCCGCGCTACTTCCTCGCCGTTGACAAACAGGTGGGCGTGCCCCTCGTTCGGTGTTGTGTCACCCCCTAGGTTCTCCGGGGTGAAGCGGAAATTGGTTGTTTGAACCTGTAAGTTATAAGCGCCTGTTTCATCTTGGAAGACGTTCAGCTCTACCTCCGGAACCTCCATCCCGTCCGATAACTCGAACATCTCGACGTTGTCCTCCACAACGGCCTGGTACTGTTCATGAGCCGCGTAAGTGTAGGTGGTACTCAAGATCAATAGTAGTAGGGCGAAGTTCACTGCTGCGAAGGCGGTACGCCAATTTAGCCGGCGGTGAAGTGCAATGGGTGGTCGGTAGATCGTACCCGGTCCATTGATCAGGAAAATGATGAGTGCCGCATGCAAGGGCGTGTGACCAATGATTTCAACCTTGCCGAACACGAGAGTTGTCAGGAAGAACACCCCCGTGATGATAAGTGCCAAGGGGCGTTCAAGTAGACCGATGATGAGCAAGTAGCCAAGCGTGAACTCCACAAAGGCGGCACCGACCAAGAAGAAACGAGGATCGAGACCAAGCGTCAGCTGAGGATTTTGCTCCAGCAGGTATAGACTCCAGCTGGGATAGACCAGCTTCTCTAGGGCCAGCCAGCACAGCGAGAACCCGACGGTAGCAAAGAGGACCGGAAGCGCGGACTCACGAATGGCGGCTCTGTTGTGACCACTTACGACTAAGAAGTAGCCGATACCGAGGTAGTAGATATAGTCGAGCATGTGGAAAGGGCGGAATTGCGTGAAGCCAATACCGTACAAGACTATCAAGCCCAATCCCGCCAGCGGCGTGGTGCGACGAAACAGTAAGAGGAGCACCAACAGAAACTGGAACCACCCGATCCATCCGTCGGTCACGGTTAGTTCCGGTGCCAGCATTGCATCGGAGGACCACGATATCAGCAACACGCCCGCCATCGCCACACGCATGATCAGTTGGCTCTGATCCCGATAGGAAGCGAACGTCTCGTTCAAGCGTTGGTACCATTCGGCCCCCGCCAACTCTCGGTCTAACCGAACCATCAACGACACCGCGACAAGGCTGAGGGCAGCTATACCGAGGAAGGTAGGCGTGACGATCTCGCTTAACGAGAGTGGTGGGTCGGCGAAACTGAATTCGCTAAACCACTTGACGTGCGCCTTGGCAGTGATGGATGATGTGGTAAGAAGAAGCGCGGCGGAAACTAGCGCAAACAGAAAGCGTAGGTTAAGTTCACGTGGATGCATCGATAGCTCCTCGTCTAGTGCAATGAATGAACAACCGACTCGCGCCTGATCAGTATAGATTGATTCCGTACTTCTGCCACCTTCTGTACAAGAGATGCTGGCTGCACCGACTTGACGACTTGGACCGCTCGGATCCAATCAGCACCCCCTTGCGCTCGCGAGGAAGCGTGATGCAAAAGTCGTGTCCGCTCGCTCTTGGCGTGAAGCGATCGTTCGATCACAGAGCACACAAAAAGACGGGGTCTAGCCGACCGGCTAGACCCCGTGACGACACGTTTCCCTATCGAGGCAGTGAGCCGCTTCTATCTAGCGCGATACCGGCGCCATGCCATGCTGCCAGCAGCCAGTGTGAGGGTGAAGCCGGCCAACGCGAGCGGGAGTACGCTATCACGTCCCGTACTTGCACTAATCGTCGACAGGGCGACGGCGGTGGGTTCTGTAATGGTAACCGTCAAGAGATGAGTTTCCGGATCATACACAAAGGAAACCTCGCTGCCTTCCTCAGGTACCGTGAAGGGGATGTTCGGCCCATCAGGCACACCCCCCTTCCCATAGTTCTCATCCCAGCTTTCATCGATGGCGACTTTGACCTCGTAGTTGCCGGGAGGAATGGCGGTGGTGGTGAATGAATAGATGCCGTCCCCTGCTGGGTCCTGTAACCAGGAGCGCAGGCAGTCCGGCATCCAGTCACCGGGACAACCGATCTCGTCCTGGTAGCTGCCAGGCGCCGTGGCGATGATGGAATTCACGTTATCCGTCACCCAGTGCGTTCCGTGATCGTAGTAGAACTTCACATCGATCGTGTCGGTGAGCACCAGGCTAATGTTCGGGCCATCCCGCTGGGCATTCTCGCCGTAGTTCTCGTCCCAGCTATTATTGATCGCGGCCTTGTATTCCCACTCGCCAGTAGGAATCGTGAAGGTTTCCTGCCACACATCGTCGCCTGCATCATAGGCAAGGTGGGTCACCTCACAGTCAGGCTGCCAATCCCCAGGGCAACCAAGCTCACTCTGGAAGTCACTAGCGATAGTGACACTGTCAATATCTGGTCCCTCTGGCTCTCCGACGACTGCCGTAACAGTTGTGGAGTTCAGGTTACCCGACAGGTCGTTGACGATCGCTTTGAAGGTGAGCGGCGTGTCGACGGCCAAGTCGAAGAGATCATAGTACACGCGGTAGGGCGGGTTGTCGTCGGTTCCCAAAACGGTATATTCCTCTTCATCGCCCACTTTCACCGCGAACGTCACCTCCGCAAAGATGTCGGCGCCCAATTCAGCCTCAACCTCGAGTCGGCGGGTTACCTCTGCGTCAGGCTCGGGCGAGACAAAGTTGATGGTCGGCGCCGCGGTGCTTACCTTCAGGGCGCTGTTGGCCTGCCAGATGCCAAAGCTGAGCGGCGGAACGGTGACCGTGACGGTGCCATCAGGAGCCGATGTCAGTGGGGCATTATCCTCAGGATAGACCGCGGTGAATACCATATCTTGTGAGTAGGTGTCGAAGCTTGCGCTCACACTTTCCTCTGCATTGTTGAAGACGACGAGGTATTCTACTTTCTCGTCCCGTTCGATGCGCGAGAACGCCAGGATGCCGGGTGTATCCGCATCATAGCGCACAATCTGAGCACCTCTCCGTAGGGCTAGATGGTTCTGGAAGATGTCGGCATAGGTAGCGAGGGCCTGATAGATGGGGTGGCTGGTATCGAAATTAGCCTCCGCAGTCGTGGCATCAGTTCCGATCAGGTTGTCATCGTTATACGAGGCAACCTGGCTGGGGAACATGTCCTGCCGGGCATCTTTATCTCCGCCATCCCCCGTAAAGCCCTGCTCGTCACCGTAATAGATGACCGGTACCCCTCGTGCGAAATACATGAGGGCGTGGGCTAAGGTGTCACGGGAGAGCAGCTCTGCCTCATCCGCATCAGGATTGCTCTCCTGGAGGAAAAAGCCGATCCGCCCCATATCGTGGTTGCCAAGGAAGACGGGTAGGCTGTATACGTTGCTGTCGGCGTCGATAAAGTAGTCGCCCGCCCTGAAGAGATTGCCTATCGCGTCCGTACGTGCACCGGAGTCGAAGTGCACAGATGCCTCCTGGAAAGCGAAGTCGATATGGGCTTTTTATTTATCATCCCTCGTGTACTCGCTGAGGAAAGGAATGTCACTGCTGAATACCTCCCCGAACATGAAGAAGTCCGGATTATCCTGCCCCTCCGCGTAGGACATGGTCTCTGGGACAAATTCCTGCCAGAACTCCATATTGACGTGTTTGACGGTGTCAACCCGGAACCCGTCAATATCGAACTCGCGGATCCAGTACTGATAGATATCGATCATCCCGTCAACCACTTGCGGATGCTCCGTGAATAGGTCGTCCAGGCCGAAGAAATCGCCGTAGAGCGAGCTCTCTCCTGTAAAGGTGGAGTTCCCGCGGTTGTGATAGAGCGTGCGATCGTTGAGCCACATCGGGCTCTTCACGGTTGCCTCCGCCTCGCTCCTGAAAACCGGTGTGTAAGGGAAACTTACTTCTATATCCAGGGGCGGGAAGGTATCCGTGCCAGCATACTCCCGATCGTCAAACACGTTGCCGTTGGCATCACGGTAGGGGAAATCTTCCTTGGAGATGTAAACGTACTCCCCTTCCGCATAATCAATCACGTCTGCCGTATGGTTGGTGATGATGTCGAAGAAGACTTTCATCCCCCGCGCATGGGCTGCATCGATCAGGGCCCGCAACTCTTCATTGGTTCCAAAGTGCGGGTCCACCTGCGTGAAATCCGTGATCCAGTAGCCATGATACCCAGCCGAGGAGCCTTCAATCGTGCCGGCCCCTTCAGCACTCTCTGCCTGGACTGGCTTGTTCTTGAATATGGGGGCCATCCAGAGCGCAGTGACGCCCATGCCCTGGATATAATCTAGCTGCTCCATGAGTCCGGCAATGTCACCACCATGGTAGTACCCCTTGTTAGTGGGCAGGAACCCATGGCGCAGGATATCTTCCGTCGTGCTTCCCCCTGGGTCATCCCCTACGTCGTTACTTGGGTCCGCGTTATAGAAGCGGTCCGGGAGCACAAAGTACAAAACTTCATCTTGAAAGGGGTGCTGCAAACTTGGTCGGACAAGGTCTTCGTCGCCCAGATGATCGGCCATAACCGGCGACGATATGAACAGCGCTAGCACTATGGCTACAATGAGGCCAATCAGTGCGAAGCGACTTAATCTGCGGTGAGAATGATGAGTAACCACAACGCGCCTCCTGGGAGTGGAAGAATCTAGACTGAGTCCTCAGAGCATACGGTGAGCGGGTACAATGGTGGCAAGCTGTAGAGGTCAAGTGTTGGCTGAAGGGCCGCCTCCTTCCTAGAACGGCGTACGTGTCGAAACGCGTGTATTCAGTAATGACAGGCGCAGAGGTTGAGTGGATGCGTAACTGTAACATGGACCAATTGAAGCGTCAATTGCTCTACCGCCTATTGCCCAGGCCAATCGGACCTGGGCTACACCCAGCACGGCTATTGCAAAAGCGTTGCTTGCTCCCCCACCGCTTTCTGTTACAATGGCAGAGTCGAGATTCGTCCCCCTCTTTCCGTGGCTAGTAGCGGGCGTAAGTCCCCATGTTGCTAGGCAGGAGTCCTGACAAGCTTTCGCAGCTTGAGCTTGATAGGAGAGTTGACGCAGGCTGTTACCTTCACTGACCGATACGTTCCCAAAGTCCAACTCAAGATGAAGGAGTAACATCGATGTTGACCCTTGTCGAGTCGTCCGTTCGTAGGCGTTTCTTCGTTTCCCTCATTCTCCTTCTCCTAGCGCTGGCGCTGTCGCCGGTATCACCCGCTTGGGCTGACCACACCCCTGAGCCGACAAGCGTGACCATTGCAGGCAGCATGCAGAGCGAGCTCGGCTGT
>JALZCF010000618.1 GCA_030863245.1 Chloroflexota bacterium | reverse complement strand
CAACCGGAGCGCGCGGCGGCACTGCTAACCTATATCAGCCAGCATCCGAACAACAGTCGCGCTCTTCAAGAGGAGGCCCAGCAGCTACTCGACGACGTTAGGACTCAGGTGAAGTCCGTCGCCCCGGATCGAGCCCTTGAACAGGGCAAGAATCTCCCGCTAGAGATAATGGTTGCCGAAACCCTAATGCATCTTGAGGCCCTCGATGTTGCAGCACCCCTCGGGTCCACCACTTCCGGCAATTCGACCCAATACTAGGGGACGAGAGCTATGGCCTAGCTTCCAAGATGAAGTTGAAGGGTGTCTGTGCCGCGCGGCGGAAGTGCGTAAAGCCCGCGTGGACGACCACCTCGCGCAAGCGCGACTCACCTGCCTGCGCCCCGAGCGCCAGACCCACCTCTTGGCTTAGTGAGTTGGGCGTGCACAGTAACGTCGAGGCGCCGTAGAAGGCACGGCCGATCGGATTCAGATTGTCCTCCACCCGATCGCCTGCATAAGGCTCCACGATCATCCATGTCCCATTCTCCTTCAGCGTCGCTAACACGTGTGCAGCGGCACCCACTGGGTCCCCTAGGTCATGTAGGGCATCAAAGGTGGTCACGAAATCATAGTCCTCTCCCGGGTATTCTTTGGCGGTTGCGACCTCGAAGTGCACGAGCCCAGCCACCCCTGCGCTCTCTGCACGCTGGCGTGCAACGCGAATGGATTCTTCGTGATAGTCGAAGCCGAAGAAGGTGGAGTTTGGGTAGGCCCGCGCCATGAGGATGGTAGAGGCACCATGACCACAACCAATGTCGGCCACGTGGGCGCCTGCCTGCAATTTGGCTTCCACGCCGTCAAGTGCTGGAATCCAGCGACTGACTAGATTTGTCATGTAGCCAGATCGATAGAAGCGCTCGGTCCCGTGATAGAGGTCGTGGTCGTGCTCATGCCAACCAATCCCCTCACCGGTACCAAACGCCTCGGTAAGCTTGGGCTCGATTTTAACTGCCGCCGCTGCCGATCGAAAAGCGCCGATGAAAAACACGGGACTGCTCTCGTCGGCCAGTAGCATGGCCTGCTCCGGCGACAGGCTGTACCGACTGCTTTCAGGATGGTACTCCACGTAGCCGCCGGCTGCCTGGGCGTTCAGCCACTCCCGTACATAGCGCTCTGCAGTGTCTGTGCGTTCGGCTAGTTCACCTGGCGTCAGCGGATCGGCCTCCGCCAGCGCCTTGTAGAGCCCCAGCTTGTCGCCGACTACAACCAGCGCTGCATGGAAGATTGCACCGAAGTCAACAATCGCCTTCCCCACAAGCTCGTCGAGCTTACCTTCGTCTACGGTACGTACCACAGTCATTTTGACCTCCTCTTGATACAAGTAGATCCGTATTCGTCCCTACTGTACCAACAGGCGGTCCCCTCCTCGTCCCCCTACACGTCCCCGGAACACTCTATTGAAACCCTTTGCGTTCTGTGATATACCGGCGAGCAGCGCACTCTCGGCGCCAGAGTGCTGCATCTTGAATGCCGGCCTCACCCACCGCCGCGAGCAGGTGGCGGGCGTGCTCTGGCCCGATTCGCTCGACATATGAGGATTGGGTGCAATTGGAACGGGAGCGACTGATGGAGCAGCGGTAACTAGATTCCCTTCCCTCGTTGACGGCTACGATGGAGGAGGAGAGCTAGTGTGAAGCCCAACATCAGGAGGCCAAGGGTTGCAAGTGATCCCGTTATCTCGGCGCGTGATGCGGTAAGGGTGGTATGTCCCACCGCTGTCGGCGGCTCCGGTGTAGCGGTATTTGTCGGCAACCTAGTTGCGGTATGTGTAGGGATGGGCGTTCGCGTATTGGTGGCAGTCGGGGCAGACGGCGTGTTAGTTGGCGTTTGAGTGACAGTTGCCGTGGCTGTGCGAGTCGCTGTTTGCGAGGGCGTTACTGTCAGAGTAGCAGCCCCTGTAGGCGTAGGTGTTGCGGTTGCTGTCTGAGTCGGGCTGCTAGTGGCTGTTGCGGTTGCTGTCGCGGTAGGTGTGTTGGTGCTTGTAACCGTTCCGGTGGCCGTAGGCGTATTGGTTGGTGCGGGCGTATTGGTCGCCGTACTGGTTGGTGTTCTCGTGGACGTTACAGTGGGGGTTGGGGTGCTCGTTGCGGTTGCCGTACCAGTCGCTGTGGTGGTCGGAGTCGCAGTCGCTGTGGTGGTTGCTGTACTGGTTGGGGTGGCAGTTACTGTGCTGGTTCGAGTAGCGGTAGCAGTTGTGGTCGCGGTTGCCGTGGCTGTCGCAGTCGCAGTTGGGGTGCTCGTTGCGGTTGGTGTGTCAGTTGGCCCGAAAGCCCAGGTGGGGGCGCCTGAGTGCGTAGGCACGGACGAGGGCGCGCCCATTGCTGTGAGCCCTATGGCGGCGACGATAACTAACCCGACTCCAAGCCATGTGAGGAACCGCATCTTGGATCTCTCCTTACTGGCTAACAGCTTATCGGAGACGCTTTTAAGCAAGGGTACGATGGTCCGTCTACGGGCTAACGGGTTCCACGTTGCAGTGAATATGGGCTAAGCGGTGAGTTTGTGAGAGACAAACAGGAAAGCTGCACAGTAAGTATTATCGTATCTTTCTTACGTCTTGTCAATAGACAAAGATGCTATTCTTAACCAGGGTAATGAGGCGCGCTTGAGCATTTCAATCAGCGGGGGAGCAACATTGCAGCGGCATACCTCATGCAGCAAGGCAGTGGGGGAGCGCGAGGGGAGAGTACGGATTACAGGATGAACGGATCCCTTGGTGGTCAGTGAGAGGTGAATCAACGCATGAGGTTCTGGCTCGCCCAAGCTTACGGAGACAACCGACCCCAAGACGCAGAGCGAAATCCGCGTGATCAAAGTAGCAAGAACTGAGCACTGTTTGAACTGGACAGGGCCAGTCAGACTGCATATCATGACCTTATCGCCAACAGGGAAGAGATCATAACGGTTACTAACTGTTTCGCGCCGTGGATGGCCAGATCGTCGCGTTCCGGCGCAAAGACGATGACGTCAGCTTCATGCGGCTCAGTACGTTGCAGCCGCTCAACTGGCGTAGACTGGGTTTCTTCACGGGGAGAAAGCAATGCGACGAAACAAGATTCTCGATGAGATTCGGCAACTCGATCCGGTCACCGATCATCAGCGGATCGTCTTCTTGACCGACTGTTACGAATTTCCCTTCGACACGACGCGCTCGCTGGAGCTAGCACTGTTCCGCACCTTTGCCATTAGCAAGGGCACTCCCCTCCTGCTCTCAACGGAGGAATTTACCCGACGGACCCAAAAGCGCTACGATGACACCTATCTCATCCTCGCCGAAATGCTCGAGCATGGGTATGACAGTCCGCGCGGCCGGGCGGCGTTGCGGCAGATGAACCGCCTGCATCACCGCTATCCGATTCCCAACGACGAGTACCTCTACACCTTGTCCGTTTTCGTCTTCGAGCAGATACGGTGGAATGCGCGCTTTGGCTGGCGACCGTTCATGGAGCAGGAGAAGCTGGCCCTCTTTCATTGGTGGTGCGAGGTCGGCCGCCGTATGAATATCAAATCACTGCCGACCGATTTTGACGAGTTTGAGCGCTTCAACGTCGCATACGAGCAAGAGCACTTCTCTTACGCTGAGGCCAATCACCAACTGGCGTGCGCCACGCGCGACATGTTCTTGGGATGGTTTCTGCCCAAACCCCTGTGGCCGTTGGGCGCGCCCTTTATCTATGCGGTCATGGATGATCGCTTGCTCGAGGCAGTGGGCTTCCCTAAGCCAGCTCCCACCATACGGCGGTTGGTAGAGGGCGCCTTAAAGCTGCGCGGCCGTATAGTCCGGCTGATGCCGCCGCGCCAGCAGCCCTACTCCTTCACCCATCAGAGAATGCGTACTTACCCTGAGGGCTACGAGATCGAACAGCTTGGACCGCGCCTGGAATAGGAATCTGATCTGCAGGGTCTGGAAGAGGTACCCATCCCTGCACCCCCTACCATGGAGGTACACGTCAGCATCTAACAAGGAAGTACCTCCCACAGCTCCCATAGCTCCTACAGCTCCCATCGGAGCTATAGGAGCCTCCGACATCACCGCTTCTGAGCCATATGACTTCGAATGACATCCGCCTCTATGTAAGTCTGTCCCCGGGACTTCGCTACAGAAATGCGGTGGTGGCCATCGCGCACGAAGTAGATATCCCCTATCTGAATCAGTTCCACCGGTGGCAGGGGCTTGCCCATCTGCCAGGCCGTCGCAACCCGGATCCATCGCTCCCTCGTGTGCTCCTGCCGCGGCTTGAACTCGCGGTCGAAGTCCTGGCAACGCCCTTCGCTACCACGGATCTGCGCGATGGGCACCTCCTGTATTTCGCGGTACCACGTTCCTCGCGCGATCTGCGCACTCACACTCTTTGATAAACAGAGCAGATGTCGGGGGCGCCGAGTGAGCCGGGACCACACTTCCTTCCACCATCCCTCAGCAAGGACACGCCAATACTGTTTAGCGGCTGCCTGGGCTGCGGCCTCTTGATTGTTCGAATGACTGTAGCTGACAGAAACCAAACTTCCTTGGATCATCATGGCTCACTCTCCTATGACTAAACAGACACCCCGGCACCGCGTATCGGGGATCAAGATCGAAGCTGCCATAGTAAGCAAGCGCGTCACAAGCAAGCGCGCCCAAGGAGATCTGTCGCCGCCTCTCTGAATCGTCCTGGCGTGTTGGATCTCTCGGTGATGCTGTGCCTCACGCAATCGTTGTTCGCGATAGAGCTCAGCCTGTTGTTGTATTAAGGAGTTGGTGTAAATCATGGCTGCACCTCGCGCCTGCTGTTGTTTAACCTTTCACTAGCAGTCTACCAACCAATCGTCTCGGCTTCGTCGTTCGTCGCGTCCCCGGTTCGTCCCTTTTGCGCTCCTGTGACCGTCCTCGCGACCATCTGAATCAGCCTCGCCATGCAAGCCGCGCATCGGGCTTGCGGCGATGCCTATCAGATGTCCACGTCGTCGTCTTTATGAATGCGGGTACGACGGGAGTTTCACGTAAGACGGCTCGGGGAGCGGGGAGCGGGGAGCGGAACGGCAAGGATGAGGGATGAGGGATGAAGGATGAAAGGGGCTCACGCAAAGACGCAAAGACGCAAAGGGGCAAGGGCGCAAAGGGGCGGGGGCGAGGGCAGGGAGCGAAGTCCGGGGAGCGGGGAAAGGGAACCGATCAGCGTTCATTCATTGCCGGTTCATTGCCATTCCATTCTCCCCTTTCCATTCTCCATTCTCCATTTTCCATTTTCAGTCTCCAGTCTCCAGTCTCCAGTCTCTAGTACCGGCGACGTTGTTCCAACACCCGTAAGCTCCACCGAAGTGTCGCCATTACGTTGGCCTCGTCGCCGCGGCGCAGGCGCATCTCTCGGCTCAGTCCGTCTTGCAGCAGCTTGTAGCTCTTGTGGGCTAGATCAAGTGTCCATAGCCACTCATCCCGATGCAGCGCCTGTCTGGGCACTGCGTCCTCCTGCGCATAGCCCGTCTCAAAGCCGTGGGCAATCGAGGCGAGGGTGGGAGCGTGCTGTTTGAACTGGTGCCGTCTATAGCGCGGCACATCACTCAGGGCTGGCAAGTGGCTCTGTTCCAGGCGGTTGCACCAGATAGGCGTCATGCCAGGTTCCGGAGCCCACCTGTCGATAGGTAGCTGAGGCGGCGAGCGGTGGGTAGTCGTAGCGGGTGAGGGCTAGGTTGAGTTTGTCGCGCAATTCCACAGGTTTACCCTTCTGATTGCTGAACCGGCATTGCGAGGGGCAGCTGAGATGGCAGGGATCGATCGGAACGTGTCCGACCGGCGAGTGCCAGGAGCAGGATGGCCAGCAGCGACAATATCGCTCCACCCACCATGGGTGCTCGCAGCCCCAGCAACTGGATCGCGTACCCCGTCCCCGCGAAGCCGAAGATGCCTCCGGCCCATTTCACTGCCTCAAAGCGTGACATGCCGTGGTCGATCATCTCGGGCGGCAAGATGTCGATGACAAGCGCCGACGCGACGGCCCGATCGGCGTTCGCTACGGCTGCCAGAAGCGCCACCACTGACCAATCCAGCACCGATGCTGCTAGCACCATCGCTACCATTGAAAGCATATTACCGGCATAGGTGAGCGCCAGCAAGAGGTGACGGTTGAAGCGGTCGGATAGGTGACCGAGCAAGGGATTGAGCAGCAGTCCCCCCACCGCCCCAACGGCCCCGGTCCAGGTAATGGTGGTCGCGGGGAACCCTTGGG
>JALZCF010000607.1 GCA_030863245.1 Chloroflexota bacterium | reverse complement strand
CATCGAAGGCATGCTCGCCGAAGACCTGCTTGATGGCGAGGGTTTCCGAGAGGTCATTCAGCGGCGTTGCGGTGCCGTGGGCCGAGATCCAATCTACCTGCTCCGGCAGGATACCCGCATCATCCAGTGCCGCCTGCATGGCCCGTGCTGCACCGGCGCCCTCCGGATCCGGCGCGATCATGTGGTAGGCATCCTGGCTGAGTCCGTAGCCAATCACCTCGGCCAAAACCCTTGCCCCACGCGCCCTCGCATGCTCCTCGCTTTCCATGATTAGCACCGCCGCGCCCTCAGCCATCACCGTACCGTCGCGCTCCTTGTCGAAGGGTCGACAGGCCCCTTCCGGATCGTCGTTGCGAGTCGAGAGGGCACCGATCCGCCAGAAGGAGCCCACGGCCAATGGATGGCGCGAGGAATCAGTGGCCCCAGCCACCACCACATCGGTCTCGCCTCGCTGCAGGCGACGGTACGCATCGCCGACCGCGTAGATACCTGTGGCGCAGGCAGCAACCGGGGTGCTACCTGGCCCCGGCATCCCAAAGTGCATGGCGACGGCGCACGATGCCATGTTGATGAGCACGCCCGGGATCACCGAGGGCACAAGACGACGTGCTCCCTGTGTCTGCAGTATGTCATGTTGCTCCACGGTCGTCTCGATGTTGCCGATCGCATTCCCCATCTCGATCCCGACTCGCATGGGGTCCTCCTGGCTCAGCTCCAGCCCAGCATCCTCGATCGCCTGTTGTGTCGCGGCAATCGCTAGATGTGCGAAGCGCGGGAGGCGGCGCACCTCCTTGTGGTCCATGTACTCCGTTGGCTCGAATCCCCGAATGTAACCTGCGATCTTCACTGGATGGTCGCTCGCGTCGAACTCGCGGATACAGGACACCCCGGAGCGACCCGCGATCAGGCCCTGCCAGTAGCTCTCGGCATCTAGACCCAGGGGCGTGACAGCTCCCATTCCGGTGACAACCACGCGATGGAATCCGTTTTGACCTTTCATACCTATCCTGTCTACGCAGCAATCCTACAATTGTTTTGCGATTACAACTATTTTCCCTATAATGAAGGATACCTGCCGCTAGGCGGGTTCTTTTTTGTATTGTACCAGAACGATGAAAGATGTATAGAGAATGTTGCTTGGGCAGCTTCTCTTCTAAGTAAATAACACGCATTGAAGGAGTTCGTTGCAAAATGGTAAAGATTCGTCTGCGCCGCACGGGCAAGAAGAAGCAGGCATCCTACCGAGTCGTGGTGGCGGATAGCCGCTCGCCCCGTGACGGTCGGTTCATCGAGAACCTCGGCCACTACAATCCTCGCACTGATCCGGAGACGGTGGTCATCGATAGGGCACGCGCGCTCTACTGGCTGGGGAACGGTGCGCAGCCCACAGAAGCGGTCGAACGCCTTCTCAGAAAAGAGGGTGTCTATGAGGCACTCCCTCGCTACCATGCGGGCGAAGACCCAAATGCGATCTTCGCCGAAGCCGAGGAGGCAGGCGCTCCTGAGACGCTGGCGCCAGCGCCTGCACGCGAGGCAGAACAGACCGAGGTAGTGACACCTCCTGTGGCACAAGCGAGCGCGACCCAGGCACCCGAAGCTGTGACGGTCGGAGCGGAGCGCGCTGAGGAAGGTGCTGTAACAGAGGAGCAAGCCGTTGGGGAGGTAGTCGGCGAGGAGGAGACTATCTTGGAGGTCGTGTCCGAGGTGGGGGAGACGGAAGAGGAGCCGGTCGCTGAAGAGCCGGAAGAATAGCCGATGGAAGAGTTGGTCGAGTACATCGCGAAGAATCTAGTAGACAACCCGGATGCCGTACGCGTCATCGAGCGCAGCCGGGGCCGTAACAACGTCGAGCTAAGGTTGCACGTGGCGAAAGAGGACATGGGTCGTGTGATCGGCAAGAGGGGTCGTGTCGCAAACGCGATGCGCAGTCTGGTCCGCGTGGCCGCTATCAAGCGGGGCAAGCGTGCCAACCTGGAGATACGCTAGGTGCCAGAAACAGAGCAGTGGATCACCATCGGTAAGATCACCCGCGCACATGGCATACGCGGGGAGGTGAAGGTCGCACTCTTTGTCGATGATGCGGAGTTTCTGCAGGAACTCGAGCATGTCTTCCTGGAGAGTCGCCCTCGCAGGAAGATGGCGATCGAAAGCGTGCGCTTCCACAGAGGACAGGCACTGCTGCAGTTTGAAGGCATTGACGACCGCAACGAGGCAGAGCGACTCCGCAACCGCGAACTCTTGGTCCCGTTTGAGTGGCTTCCTGAGTTGGAAGAGGATGAGTACTACGTGACCCAGATCATCGGCCTTGCCGTGGAGACGGAAGAGGGCGAGGTACTGGGCGAGGTGGACGAGATCATCTTTACGGGTGCGAACGAGGTATACATCATTCGGGGCGGACCGCGTGGCGAGATCCTGCTCCCAGCCATCGAGTCTGTGGTGCAGTCGGTTGACCTGGAGGCGGGACGGGTTGTCGTCACCGTGCCAGAAGGCTTACTTGAATAAGCCCCTCACCTACTCAACTGATACTCCGAGACTGCGGCGGCACCCCGTCGCAGTTTTAGTTTCCGAGCAACCTTGACACAAAAAAAATCGCTGTGGTATGCTTGCGCAACTTTCGCTTGCCAAACTCGGAGGAGAGGCCCATGTCTGACATACGGTACTGGATCGGCTTTAATCGCATAGCAGGGGTGGGCACAGTCAGAATGCAGACCCTGCTGGATTTCTTCGATGGCGATCTGCAGAGTGCCTGGCAAGCCGATGCCTGGACCCTGGCACGTGCAGGACTGGATCGCCGTACCGTGGAGAGCATCCTCGAGACCCGGCCAACAATTGACCTGGACCACGAGCTATCATTGGTAGACCGTCACGAGATCACGGTGCTCACATGGGAAGACGAAGGCTATCCACGCCTGCTCCGCGAGATCCCGAACTCGCCACCTGTGCTCTACATGAGAGGCGAGCTGGCAGTCGAGGATGATTGGGCGGTGGCTGTCGTGGGCACCCGACGTGTCACAGCCTACGGTCGGCAGGCAACAGAGACCTTGGCCAGCGGGTTGGCGAAGGCTGGACTCACCATCGTGAGTGGGTTAGCGTTAGGTGTGGATCGCATCGCGCATGAATCGGCACTGCGTGCTGGCGGCCGCACGATTGCGGTACTGGCAAACGGGGTCGAAAAGCCCTACCCAGCGAGCAATCGCAAGCTGGCCGAAGCGATCGTACGGGAGGGACGTGGGGTGCTGATGAGTGATTACCCGATAGGTACGCGCCCCGAGGCCTCGAACTTCCCCCCGCGGAACCGGATCATCAGCGGTCTCTCGCTAGCCACCGTTGTCACGGAGGCAGGCGAGCGGAGTGGAGCGCTCATTACCGCGAACTACGCGCTTGATCAGGGGCGTGAGGTGTTCGCCGTGCCCGGTGATATCTTCCGCGTCAGTTGCCGGGGGGCAAATAGCCTCATCAGTCGAGGTGCTACCCCTGCGCTCTCCGTCAAAAGCGTGCTCCAGACGCTGGATGTGCAGATGGTTGAGCCGCAGAAAGTTGTACGGCAGGTCGTTCAGACCACGCCGCTGGAAGAGCGCCTGCTGATGATCTTGGGGAGCGATCCACTGCACGTGGACGAGGTGGGGCATCACTGCAATCTTGCACCGGCCGAATTGAGCAGCACCCTAGCTCTCCTCGAACTCAAAGGATTGGTGCGGCAGGTCGGTGCGATGACGTACGTAAAGGTATAAAGCGCTATGTCTCGGCCCGCCGTTCCCGCTCGCTCCAAAGGCAGGAATGGAAAGCGTGGGCGGAGGAGTTAGAATCAAGGATTGATATGAGCGACCATGAACTGTTTGCCCTGATCCTGGCAGGTGGCGCTGGTACCCGCCTCTGGCCACGTAGTCGCGGGCGTTTGCCCAAGCAGATGTTGAACCTCACTGGCAAGCGGACGATGCTCCAGCAGACGGTGGACCGCATCCGGGAGATGATCCCGCCGACTAACATCTGGATCATGACCAATCAGGAATACGTTGGCCTAGCACAGCAACAGGTGCCAGAGGTACCGCCGGACCATGTAGTAGGCGAACCGGCTCCTCGGGGTACTGCCCCCGCCATCGGCTTGGGGGTGCAGCACGTTACCAAAGTAGCGCCGAAGGGTATCATGTTTGCACTCCACGCCGATCACTACATCAGGGATGAGATTGGCTTCCGTGATGCCATGTGGACCGCATCCGAAGTCGCACGAGAGGGATGGCTGGTGAACCTTGGCGTGGAGCCAACCCGCCCCGAGACTGCCTATGGCTACGTCGCGCTGGGTGCACCCCTCGAGACCTTTGAAGGGGAAGCATACCGGGTGGTGCGTTTCACCGAAAAACCTGACTACGAGACAGCCCGCCAGTTTCTCGAGTCGGGCGACTATCTGTGGAACAGCGGTATCTTCTGCTGGCGGGTAGATGTCATCCAGCGGGCGTTTGAAAAACACCTGCCCGAGGTGCAAGCAGTTCTTCGTCGTATCGGTCAGAGCCTGAACACGCCACAGGCCGATGCGGTGCTAGCGGAGGAGTGGAGCAAGCTGGAGCAAGAAGTCTCTATTGACCGGGGCATCATGGAGAGAGCAGAGCAGGTCGCGACGGTGCCGATGAATGTGGGCTGGAGCGATGTGGGTGCCTGGGATAGCCTCGCTACCCTCATGCCGACGGATGAGCAGGGCAACAGCGTGACGGGGCAAGGTGACACACTGGTGCTCGACTCGCGAAACGTCTTCGTTCATAGCGAGGAGAAATTTGTCGCCGTGGTCGGTGCAGAGAATCTGATCGTCGTGGATACCGAGGACGCACTGCTCATTATGACACGTGACAAGGCACAAGAGGTCAAGCAGATCGTCCGGTACTTGCGTGGCCAAGAGCGGGAAGAGCTCTTATAAACAAGGATGAGAGAACAATCCAGTTTGATTTTCGGATGGTCAGTGAGGAACCATCCCTTTGGAGGAGCACAGATACATGGAAGATTGGAGCGATTGGATAGTGGAGGATAGCGATCCTGCTGAGATGATCAGGCAGATGCGAACCGTACTGGCTGATCGCAAGCGCAGCCACGAAGAAAAGATCGAGGCGCTCACCTTACTCACGAACCTCGCCGACGACGCGTCGATCGCGGTGCTCCGTTGGTACAGTGAGCACGCCGACCCAGGCATGGAAGTTCCCTCTATGCTCGCGCTGATCGAAGCAGATCGCCTGAACCGACCACCTAGTTTCGAGCCCTGGCACGAGGAACTGCTGGAGAAGATCCACCAGGTGAGCGAGGAACTGAGCACACGCAGCATCTCCCCCGATCGGCGTGAGTTCCGGGAAACCTTGGTTCGTACACTGCGTGAGGATCATTGGCAGGTTGAGGAGGGAGGACAGGCGCTTCTCAAGTACGACGGCCAATTGGTTGACATGGTGCCGGTCGAACTCGTGGTGAATGGCCAGGTTATGATTGGCTTCTGGGATCGTACGGACGAAGAAGAGGCCTGGGCTGCCGTTGAGTTTGAGGAAGAGATTATCGACCCTTTCGACCGCTTCTATGCTGCGCTCCGAACCGCAAATCTACCGTGGGGGATTCAGGTAGACATCAGCAGCCATGGCATCCTCACCGACATCGTACAAAATATGGAACTGGATCGGGGCAGGCCGAAAGTCGAGTATATCCTCTCGATGCCTCATAACCACTAGTCGCAGGTAGTCACCGGACTTACGTTTCATATGAAGCATAAAGATTGCTGCACATTCGGGCGGAGTGAAGGCTCCGCTCGTTCTGTCGAAGAGAAGGAAGTGAAGGTGAGTCAGTAGTGAGTGAGAAAATTGAAGGTTATTGCGTAAAGTGTAGAGAACAGCGAGAGATACAGGCGCCCAAGGCGGTCTTCACGGATAACGCGCGGCCTGCCGTACGCGGCGAGTGCCCGGTCTGTGGAA
Source organism: Chloroflexota bacterium (assembly GCA_030863245.1). Lineage (GTDB taxonomy): Bacteria > Chloroflexota > Anaerolineae > Ardenticatenales > Ardenticatenaceae > JALZCF01. Next base: position 432 of record JALZCF010000607.1, on the reverse strand, counting down.
CGAAGATGTTCCGATTCGGGGAAACAGCGCTGCATGAGGGCATGACGCCACCGGAACCCAAGCCCCGCAAGAAAAGGCAGAAATCGACCAAGAAGGGCACTAAAAAACGGGGCAGCGCTCGCAAGGGCAAGTTGGTTATCGTCGAGTCGCCTGCGAAAGCGCGGACGATCGGTAAGTACCTGGGCTCTGGTTACAACGTGCGAGCGAGCCTCGGACACGTGCGTGACCTACTGAAATCACGCTTGAGTGTGGACGTGGAGAATAGCTTCGAGCCAACCTATCGTGTGCCGAACGAGAAGCGTGATGTGGTGAAGGAGATCGCTGCCGCATCTGAAAAGGCAAGCGAGGTTTGGCTGGCAACGGACCCGGACCGCGAGGGCGAGGCGATCGCGTGGCACCTGATCGAATCGGCGGCGATGCCTCGCGATCGGG
>JALZCF010000596.1 GCA_030863245.1 Chloroflexota bacterium | reverse complement strand
CTTCTGGGCGTAGGAAGTCGTAATGGAACGCGCTGATGTAGAGCCCGTAGAAGAACGGGTAGCCGATAAACATTGTGAAAAAGATAAGGTGGGGCAGGATGAACAGGTAGGGCGTCCAGTTAAACCGGCGCTTGCCTACGTCACGTACCGCCACCTCCTCCTTTGGAACGGTTGTCGCCATTGTAGACTCCTTTCTACACTATTTGACGTCCCGTCTCCTGGACTCAAAGGGCCAAACGTGCGGGGCGGGGAGAGTTAACCTCTCCCCGCCGTAACCTTTACGTCACTCCGCCACCTCGAGCTCCTCACCGTAACTCTCTCTGTTCTCGGCCAGGATCTGTTCCGCGCGCTGGGCGGACTCCGCCAGCGCCGCTTCGATATCCGTCGCCTCGCCGGCCAAGACCGCCGCGACCGCCTCGTCTAAAGGTGCGTAGGCATCGGTAATGCCGGGAACGGCGGGCGGGAAGAACACGTACTGGGCCGACGGCGCGATATCTGCCTGGGGCTCGATCTCTTGGAAGGCCGGGCTCTCGCGCACCTCGTTGCTCGCAGGGATCTGACCAGCAGCTGCCCAGGTGACCGAGTTATCCAGCAGGTAATCGATGAAGATTCCCGCGGCGGCATCCCGGCATGGGTCCTCCTCGCTCTGCGCGGGTAGGGTTAATTGATGCGACCCACCCCAGACGGCGGCCTCATCGAAGATTTGAGGAACCGCGGTAGCGCGCCCATCAAAGGGGACAGCCTCCCCAGTTACGTTGGCGGTCTGCCAGATACCATTCCAGATCATGCCGACTGTGCCGCCCTTGAAGGCGTTCAGCTCGGCATCCACCTCGAGATTGGGCTCGCCCCATTCCACTTGCGCCTCCCTCATCCACTCGAGCGCCTGCACGCCCTCCGCGCTGTCCCAGGTAACCTCCGCACCTTCCTCACTAAATGCTCTACCGCCCGCCTGATGCAGCAACATCTCGAAGATCTGGCGGTTTGGGAACCCTGTCGTCAGCATGAAACCGTTGTTCCCGGCTTCACTCACAGCAGCGGCTGCTGCCTCAAACTCCTCAGCGGTTACGCCATCCTCGAGCTCGGTGGGGTCTACGCCGGCCTCTTGCAGTAGGTCTGCATTGTAGAACAGCGTCATGGGGTGGATGTCAAGCGGGATGGCGAAGCGCCTGCCTCCAACCTCGCCAATGTTCCAGACCTCTTCAGGGAAATTGCCACCTTCTACTTCCATCCCTGCCACGAGATCGTCGATCGGCCGGAGAACGTTGCGAAATGCCCAGGTGGCTATCTGATCGGCGTGGATGACTGCTACGTCAGGCAAAGTCTCGGAGGCTGCCGCTGTGGATAGCTGAGTATAGTACTCGCTCTGGGTGGTCATAATGACGTCGATCTGAGGGTGCTCGGTGCTGAAGGCATCGACGATCTCGCCCATGAAGGGACCGTCCGGCCCGGTGAAGGGGTTCCAGTACTCCAGCGTTACGGCTTCGCACTCGGCTGGCAGCTCGCCCACAGCTACCTCACCTTCAACTGCCTCTTCCCCCTCAGTCTCCTCGACGACCTCTTCTTCCGCAACCTCGCCCTCTTCGACGACGGCCGCCTCATCTTCCGCGACGGGCTCCTCTTCGTCCCCGCCGCAGGCCACAACTAGCGTGGCGAGCATGATTAACAACACGACGAAAAACAACGGATGCATCTTCGCTTTCATGTCTTCTCCTCCTGTGAGTGATGAAAGTATTAAACGTTCAAGCCCTTCCCGTGGACGCGAGAGAGCGTCATGAGAAGGGCTTGATTGGGCAGCATTGTGATCCCGAACGGAGGGGTAGCTTCGAGTAGTTCGGCGACATGCGTAGCATTCCTCATAGATGGGGCACCGCACGCGACTCTTACACCTTGAGCTGAAATGATCATGGTTAGTGCTACGTTTCGGTGGAAAACAAAGCAAACATCATGGTCGGACCCGCTTATTTGGTTCAAGAATAGCTGCGAGAGAAGTCTACCTGCATCTTACAAGAATATCAAGTGCATGTCAATAGCTTTCCAGATATTTCCTCTGGACGAGCACATCGTGGGGCCACTCGCACGCTGCACGCGGGGACTCGCGGAGGTCCGGTAGTGGCGAGTTATTCAGCTTAGGGTGAAAGTGACCGTTGACAGGGGAGGCACTATCTTGTATAAAGGTATGTAACACTTACAGGATGAATTGAATCTATCAGGTGCTGGCATGCACGAGCAATCACCGACCCGGCGTCGTATTCTCCAGCTTCGTGCTGGTACAGATGAGGCCAAGGATGTTCTCAAGGCGCTGGCTTCGGAACCTCGCATGCGCATCCTCGATCTCTTAAGTGACCAAGTGTGCAACGTGGGCGAGATCGCACAGGCATTAGATATGCCTCCGTCCACGGCGACGCTGCATGTCTCGACCCTGGAAGAGACAGGGCTGGTCAAATCGGAACTGCAGCCAGGGATCCGAGGCCTGCAGAAGGTCTGCGCGCGTACGTACGATATTATTCTCGTAGAACTCATGCGCGCCCAACGGCCAACCGAGCAGACCATGTCGTTCTCCATGCCGGTCGGCGCCTACGTGGATTTCCAGGTTACGCCCACCTGCGGTCTCGCAGGCACGCAAGGCATCATCGGCCTCTTCGACGATCCCGTCTCCTTTTACGAGCCCGAGCGCATCCAGGCGCAGCTCCTCTGGTTCCGCCACGGTTACGTCGAGTACCACTTTCCCAATCGCATCCCGCGCTCCGTGACTCTCGACAGCCTCTCGCTCAGTCTGGAGGTATGCTCGGAGGCGCCGCTGCACCATGACGACTGGCTCTCGGATATTACCGTGTGGATCAATCAGGTGGAAGTGGGGACTTGGACCAGTCCGGCCGATTTTGGTGGCGAGCGGGGGCTGCTGACTCCCTTATGGTGGGAGGAGTGGAACTCGCAGTACGGCCTGCTCAAGATGTGGCAAGTCAACCGGGATGCCGGCTTTGTAGATGGGATCAAGAGCTCTGATATCGGTCTGGCAGAGCTGGGAATCATGGACCACCCTTTTATCTCCGTGCGCGTCGGGGTCAAGCCCGATGCCCATCACGCGGGCGGCATCAACATCTTCGGTCGCCACTTCGGGAATTACCCCCAGGATCTAATCCTGCGCCTGCGCTACCACTAAGCCTTTTTCACTAAGGAGCAACATGCATGGCTACCTCTTTCGTTCCCACGGAGCATCCGCACCGTCGTTTCAATCCATTGACAGGCGAGTGGGTCACGGTATCCCCGCACCGGATGAAGCGTCCCTGGCAGGGCCAGGAGGAAACGCCGCCACCCGAGACGCGACCGGCCTACGATCCTGACTGTTACCTCTGCCCCGGCAACGAGCGCGCGAGCGGCGAACACAACCCTAACTATACTGATACCTACGTCTTCACAAACGACTTTGCTGCCCTCCTACCCGATGTGCCGGAGGCGACCGTTGAGCCCCATCCCCTGCTCCATATCGAGAGCGAGGAGGGCACTACTCGTGTTCTCTGTTTCTCGCCCCGGCACGATCTGACCCTACCGGAGATGGCGGAGGAGGATATTCGCACCGTGGTAGACACCTGGGCCCAGCAAGTGGAGGAACTGGGCGCGCGCTACCGTTGGGTTCAGCTATTTGAGAATAAGGGAGAGATGATGGGTGCCTCCAACCCGCATCCCCACGGTCAGATCTGGGCCCAGAACAGCCTGCCGACGGAGGTGACAAAGGAGGAGCAGCAGCAGCGTGCTTACTATGAGAAGCACGGGTCTCCGATGCTTGTCGACTATGTGGGGCTGGAGGCGCAGAGGCAGGAGCGGGTGGTCGTCGAGAACGAGCAGTGGCTAGCCGTGGTGCCCTACTGGGCGGTCTGGCCCTTCGAGACACTTCTCCTCCCGCGGCGCCATGTGCTGCGCCTGCCTGACCTGACGGACGAGGAGCGGAACGCGCTGGCGTCGATCTTGAAGCGCCTCCTTATCCATTATGACAACCTCTTCAAGGTCTCCTTCCCCTACTCCATGGGTTGGCACGGTGCCCCTACGGACGAGGGTGACTACCCCCACTGGCAGCTTCACGCCCACTTCTACCCGCCGCTCCTGCGCTCAGCGACGGTGAAGAAGTTTATGGTCGGCTACGAGATGCTCGGCGAGGCACAGCGGGACCTGACGGCGGAGCAGGCAGCGAAGAGACTGCGCGCGCTACCGGAGGTACATTACAAGGAGGTACAGGAGGCATGAAATCTCTGAAGTATAACCGGTTCATATGTCTATGAAAGGTGGGGGAAGAGTAGAAGAGGCCTGGCAAGTATAACGTTGGCTATCTTGGACAGCACGCAGGGAAGGCGCAAGGCCGTGCAAGCACGCCCCAATATCCTGTTCATCTGTACGGATCAGCAACGGTATGATGCATTGGGATGCTACGGCAACGAGCATATCATCACCCCTTCCATCGATCAACTCGCGATGGAAGGGGTACTCTTCGAGCGTTGCTATGTACAGAGCCCGGTTTGCGCCTCGGCGCGCGCTAGCCTGTTCACCGGGCGTTACCCATCGGCCCACGGGGTGTGGGCCAACGGTGTAGCGCTCCCACCGCACGAACAACTATTCACTCAAGCCCTCGCCGGTAGCGGATACGACTGCGGCCTCGTCGGCAAATTGCACCTGGCGGCAGCTTTTGGAGGTCGCACCGAAACGCGTCTTGATCACGGCTTTCGATTCTGGCGGTGGGCTCACGATCCCTATCATGACGCGCCGGGGAACCAGTATCATCGTTGGCTGGAGGCGCGCTATCCCGAGTTGTATGCTGCCGTGCAGGCTCCGGAGGGAAACGTCCGCTTCGAGACACTACCCGTTGAGGCGCACTACAGTCACTGGGTGGCTGAGGAAACGATCGCGTTCCTACAGAGCGCACGAGACCCAACGAAACCTTTCTTCTTAATGGCGAACTTTTTCGACCCCCATCACCCGTTCGGGGCGCCTCCGGCGTACCTGCAGCAATACGATCCAGCCCGCCTCCCGAGGCCGATTGAGGCACGAAATGAGCTGGAGAGCAAACCTCCGATATTGACGGAGGCGTCCCACGAGAGCTACGCAGGTCATGCGCCTGGATTTACCACCTACTCATCCGGGGAGATTCAGGAGCTGGTGGCCACTTACTATGCCATGGTGACCTTGATCGATGACGAGGTGAAGCGAATCCTGACCACGCTAGATGAGCTCGGCCTGCGTGACGAGACCTTGGTCGTTTTCACCAGCGATCACGGTGAGATGCTTGGCGACCACAACCTGCTTCTGAAGGGGCCGATGATGTACGAGGGTGCGGTGCGCGTCCCGCTGATCCTGCGCTGGCCTGGCCACCTAGCAGAAGCGACCCGCTACGCGGACTTGGTGCAATGGATAGATCTCTGCCCAACCATCATGGAAGTCGCAAACCTGCCACCCTTGCCACGCAACCAAGCGGAGAGCTTGCTGCCACTCATCCGTGGTGAAGAAAGGGCTTTTCAACGTGACTGGGCACTCTGTATGTACCGCAACAGTGGGCACCCCTATGACCCGCCGGTGCACAGCACGATGCTGCGCTATGACCAGTACAAATTGGTGGTCTACCATGGTCCACCCGCGACCCGTCGCGCGCGGGCGGGGGAACTGTATGATCTTGAAGCGGACCCGCTCGAGGTAGTCAATTTATGGGATGACCCACATCACAGTGCGCTACGCAGCGAGCTTGAGGCGCTGTTACTTGATGTATTCGTGGCCATTGAGGATCGTACTCAGCCGCGTGAGGCCTACTGGTAGGTTGCCTCCGGGCTCCTCCACCCTCAAAGCAGAAGGCATCTGCGACTATCGCTGATCTCAAGCGCAGTCACGACGGAGGAGGCGAGGGGACCGCGGGACTGGACAGGAGCGAGCGACACCTAGGTCACATCGGAGGCAAAACGGCAGTGTATCAAGGGAAATTGATCACGCACTTGACCGTCTCCGGGGACACCAATAACTCCTCAAACAGTGTAGGCCCCTCGTCCAATGTCGCTCGACGGTTAATGAGAAGATCGGTCGGAATGCGCCCATCCCCGAGCATCTGCAGCGCGCGTTGAAAGTCTTCATCGTTCATTCCGTAGGACCCACGCACCGTCAGTTCGCGCGTGACGATGCTCTGCATGTCGACCTCGACCATGCGCTCGTTGTTACCAATCCAGACCACCGTTCCGTCGTTACGGGTCGCGGCCACCGCCTGCTGCACCGTGGCGCTCACGCCGACTGCCTCGAAGGCGATATTTACCCCCTCTCCCCTAGTCATCTCTTCCACTACCTGGGATATCTCTTGGCGCTTGGGATTGATCGTCACGTCCGCGCCCGCGGCTTGTGCCTGCTCCAGGCGCGCATCGCTGAGGTCGCTGACGGCAAGGCGCTTCAACCCCGCGTGCCGGAGGACGGCCAGGGTCAGCAGGCCGATCGGTCCGGCGCCGACGACCAGTGCCGTGTCGTAGGGGCGGATGTCCGCCAGCCCCACGGCGTGCACGCAGACCGCTAGGGGCTCGGCTAGCGCCCCCTCTTCAAAGGAGAGATTGTCGGGCAAGGGGAAAAGGTTACCGGCCGGCCAGGTGACGTAGGGTGCGTAGCCACCTGGAGCATTCATCCCCATCAGGCGGCGCTGCGTGCAGAGGTTGCGCCGGCCCGCCCGACACTGCGAGCACCGGCCACACCATCTCACAGGCTGCACCGCGACGCGCGTGCCAACTGGCAGATCCTCGACCGCGTCGCCGGTGGCAATGACCTCTCCGGTCACCTCGTGCCCCATGATGAGCGGCGGCTGCCGGCGCCCGCTCGCCCCTGTATACCCATGCAGGTCGGAACCGCAGACACCAGCCGATCGCACCTTGATGAGCACCTCATCGGGCGCTTCGATCTCGGGGATCGGAACCTCGGCTAGCTGCAGGTCGCGGATGTCCGTGAGCATGAGTGCTGTCATTGATCTATCTTTGGAAGCCATCTGATATCTCCTTTATCCTTTTGCGCCAGCACTGACCAGCCAGCCACCGTCTACCACGATGGTTTCGCCTGTGATGTAATCCGACGCATCGGAGGCCAACAGGAGCGTCGCTCCGGCCAGGTCGGAGGGGACTCCAGGTCTGCCCTCCGGGATCACGGCCACCGCACTCCGGTAGAGCTCGTCGTCCGAAAAGACAGCGTCGGTCATAGCGGTCCAGAATCGGCCAGGCGCAATCGCGTTCACCTGAATATTGTCGTCGGCCCATTCGACAGCCAGGGCGCGTGTCATCTGTCGCATGCCACCCTTGCT
>JALZCF010000576.1 GCA_030863245.1 Chloroflexota bacterium | reverse complement strand
CCAAATCTAACCTTTGATCGAGAGATGTCCGTATGGTTTGGGGACCGTGAGGTGCGGCTGATGCATGTAGGGCGAGGACACAGCAAGGGGGATAGCATCGCATGGTTGCCCGAGGAGCGCGTGCTGTTCTCCGGGGATCTGATCGAGGATCGCTGTGCGCTCTATTGCGGCGATGCCTACCTCCGTGAGTGGCGTGGCACGCTGGACAGGTTGGCGGCGCTCAACCCGCGCGTGGTGGTGCCAGGACGTGGCGCGGCCATCGTGGGCGAGGAGAATGTCCAGCGTGCTATCCAACTCACTCGTGGCTTTGTGGATGATCTGCTGCGGTTCACGCAGGAGTCGCTTGACCGGGGTGACAGCCTCAAGCGGACGTTCGACCAGGTGTACGAGCAGATGACGCCCAAGTACGGCGAGTGGCCTATCTACGAGCATTGCATCCCATTTAACGTCAGCCGTGCCTACGACGAGCTACGCGGCGTCGCCGACCCTGTGATCTGGACAGCGGAGCGGGATCAGGAGATGTGGAACGCGCTGCAGACAGAATGATACCAGTGGTGGTACTAAGCCTCTCAAACAAGCAGAGAAAGGTTCGTAGTAGACACTTTAGTGTGAGCAGCACTACGGCATTTCAAAACACGATTGGCGTAATACCTAGATGAGGTTCCCATGACAGTCACCGCAAGCTTTCGAGCATTGGCAGATCGGTTGATCGACTACGCGGGCATGTTCCCTCCGGCCAACCTCCCCTTGGAGGAGGCGGTTCGGAACTACGCACGGTACCAGACGAGCCCAGAGCAGTGGATGTTGTCACGCTTTATCCTTCCAATCGGGCGATTGAGCGACCTTGATGGGGACTTGATGGCGCTCTTCTCCCCCAAACAGCCGCTCCATCTCTCCCTGCTCGTGGCCGATCTACAGGAGGATCTTTACGCGTTTCTGGCATTCCGAGAGCGGCACGGCGACCGCACGACGGCCGATTTCTTGGAAACGCGCTTCCCGGCGGAAGGGGACGTGGCCGAAACAGTGAAGAGGGGCGTAGAACAGCTTGCGGAGATGGGTATCGAGGCAAGCCCATTCTTCGAGCTTCCCTTTAACGAAGAGTGGGACGACCGTCTGGAAGGGGCGATCCAGGCAATCGCCGACGCCAACGAAGCGCAGCGACGATCGTTTGGCTTCAAACTGCGCTGCGGCGGGACCGAGCCGGAGCAGTTCCCATCCCCCACGCAGGTGGCGCGTGCGCTCCTCCTCTGTCGGGATGCCGGGGTGCCGCTGAAATGTACGGCCGGACTGCATCACCCGTTCCGTCACTTCAGCGAGGACGTAGGCACGACGATGCACGGCTTCATCAACATCTTCGGGGGTGGGGTCCTGGCGCACGTACATGATTTAGATGAGAGCAGCCTCCGCCCCATCATTGAGGACGAGGAGGACGAGCGTTTCCGCTTCTCAGATCAGATGTTCGTCTGGGGAGATCTGGCTGCATCGCCCGACGCGATCTCCGACGTGCGACAAAACGCCCTAATCTCCTTCGGTAGCTGTAGCTTCGACGAGCCACGAGAGGATCTACGAGCGCTGGAGTTGATTGACCATTGACCGCGAATCGAAGGATAATCGCATGCCACAGGAATCATTCATCGAGGTAACACCCGATTCTCATTTCCCGATTCAGAACCTGCCCTACGGTGTGTTCCGACCGCAAGGAGGTCTACCCCGTATCGGCACGCGCGTCGGCGATACGGTGATTGATCTGAATGCCCTGGCGATGATGGGCCTGCTTGACGAGGCGTTGCAGGCAGCGGAGGATGGGTCTGCCCAACGGGTTCGCACGGCGTTTGCGCAGCCGACCTTGAATCACTTCATGTCACTTGGACGGTCCGTGTGGCAGGTGGTGCGCGGGGTGCTGCAGGATCTGTTGAGCACGGATACGGCAACACTGCGCGCCAACGTGGAGCTGCGGGAGCGGGCGTTCTTTCCGGCCTCGGATGTGGAGATGCTGCTGCCCGCCTTTATAGGGGACTACACCGACTTTTATTCGTCCCGTGAGCACGCGACAAATGTGGGTACCATGTTCCGGGGCGAAGAGAACGCGCTGATGCCGAACTGGTTGCATCTGCCGGTGGCCTACCACGGTCGTGCCAGTTCCGTCGTGGTCAGCGGCACCGATATCTACCGGCCCAACGGTCAGACGCTCCCGGCCGATGCCGATGCCCCCATGTTCGGACCGAGCAGGCTGATGGATTTCGAGCTGGAGATGGGCTTCTTCATCGGTCCGGGCAACCCACTGGGCGAGCCGGTACCGGTCGAAGAGGCGAGGGAACATATCTTCGGGCTCGTACTGGTCAACGACTGGAGCGCGCGCGACATCCAGAAATGGGAGTATCAGCCCCTTGGTCCCTTCCTCGCCAAGAACTTTGCGACCTCGATCTCGCCGTGGGTAGTCACGTTGGAGGCCCTTGAGCCGTTCCGTCGCCCCTCCCCGGAGCAGGAGCCAACGCCGCTGCCCTACCTGCGCCATGAGGAGGATTGCGCCTACGATATTCATCTGGAAGTGCGCCTGCAGAGCGAAACGATGGAGGAGCCGCTCACCATTGCGCGCTCCAACTTCGAGAATCTCTACTGGACGATGTGCCAGCAGCTCGCCCACCACACCATCACGGGCGCCAACCTTCGTCCAGGCGACCTCCTCGCGTCAGGTACGATCAGCGGAGCCACCCCGGATTCCTATGGCTCTATGCTAGAACTGACATGGCGCGGCACGAAGCCTATCGAATTGCCGACGGGGGAGACGCGTACATTCTTGGAAGACGGCGATCGCGTAACGCTGACCGGTTGGTGCCAGGGGGAGGGCTATCGTGTGGGCTTCGGTGAGGTAACAGCCCAACTCCTTCCCGCCAAACAGGTCGTTGCTTAGGATAAACGGGGTGTTATCTCCTCCATGCTCGGATTCTTAGCTCGGGGGGTCGCGCTGGGGATGCCAGTTGCCGTGTTGCCCTCGCCCTACAAGTTTTTCATCATTTCGAAGGCCCTGTTAAACGGGTGGCGTCCCACGTTGTTTTTAGGCGTGGCGCCCCTCTTTGCCGATATCCCGATTGCTATCTTGATGCTCCTGATTTTGGGTCAGGCACCGCAGCTCTTTCTCAACGTGATTCGCCTGGCCGGCGGATTCTTCATCCTTTACCTCGCGTGGCGGATATGGAGGGTGGCCCAGAGGGGTGGCCCGCAGTACGACGTGGACAGCGTGGTTGCCCCGACCAGCCTACTCC
>JALZCF010000555.1 GCA_030863245.1 Chloroflexota bacterium | reverse complement strand
AGAAACTTCGATAACCTAATGGAGGAACCCTATCATGTCCGCCTGGACACCCGATCCGACGTTCTAACCCTCAGCAAAGACAGCGATGGAGGCACCACGTGAGGAGCTCGCCTACGTCGCGCTTCTCAACCCCAACGGCAACAATCGTCCCGACGCCCTCGCGGTGCTGGATGTCAACCCGGACTCGTCCGCTCACGGCGAGGTCGTTGGGCGTCTAGACTTGCCATACGTTGGGGACGAGCTGCACCACTTCGGGTGGAACGCTTGCAGCTCTGCGCTCTGCCCCACCATGCCGCACCCCCATCTTGAGCGCCGCTACCTGCTCATTCCCGGGCTGCGCTCGTCGCGGATGTATGTCGTCGATACCAAGCCTGACCCGCACCAGCCACGGATCGTCAAGACGATCGAGCCGGGGGAGCTTGAGGCAAAAAGCGGCTATAGCCGTCCCCACACCGTCCACTGCGGCCCGGACGCGATCTACGTCAGCGCTCTGGGTGCGCCCAACGGAGAGGGGCCGGGCGGGATCTTCCTCATGGATCACAAGACCTTCGACGTCAAGGGTAAATGGGAGAAGGATCGCGGGCCACAGTACCTAACCTACGACTTCTGGTGGCACCTCGGCCATGATACGATGATCACCAGTGAATGGGGCACGCCAAAGATGGTCGAAAGCGGCCTGGATCCCGAACTGCTGCTAGGCGCGAAGTACGGCCACAAGCTTCACGTATGGGATATGCGGAAGCGGCGTCACATTCAGGCGCTTGATCTAGGCTCCGAGCACCAGATGCCGCTTGAACTGCGACCGGCCCACGATCCCAATAAAGATTACGGCTTCGTCGGCGTTGTCATTAGCCTGAAAGACCTCTCAGCTTCCGTGTGGCTCTGGTATCGAGAGAACGGGGCCTGGAACATCCGCAAGGTAATCGAGGTGCCCGCTGAGCCGGCTGACCCGGCCCAACTACCCCCGATTCTCAAAGGCTTTGGGGCTGTGGCGCCGCTCATCACCGACATCAATCTCTCCCTCGACGACCGCTTCCTGTACGTGTCCTGTTGGGGGACCGGCGAATTGCGCCAGTACGATGTGTCCGACCCATTTAATCCACAGCTCACCGGCTCGGTCCACCTCGGCGGAATCGTCCGCAAAGCGGCTCATCCCCGTACAGAGGCCCTGAACGGCGGCCCGCAGATGGTCGAGGTTAGCCGCGACGGACGGCGAGTCTACCTCACCAACTCCCTCTACGGCGCAGTGGATCCCCAATTCTACCCAGAGGGTATCCGTGGCTGGGTAGCCAAGATCGATGTGCCGCGAGAGGGCGGGATGCAGGTCGATCCGGACTTCTTCGTCGACTTTGGTGAAGAGCGGACGCACCAGGTTCGGCTGCAGGGCGGCGACACCTCGTCGGATTCGTTCTGCTACCCCAACTAACCAATCGGCTGCAAGCTGCAGTGGCTGCTGTAGCTTGCAGCCCGCTACATATCGAGGAGTGACAGATGAACGAGTATGTTCCCTGGCTCACGCTAGCCTTACTAGGCGCTTACCACGGCATCAATCCGGCGGTGGGTTGGCTCTTCGCCGTCGCGCTAGGACTACAGGAGCGGAGCCGCGCAGCGGTGGTTCGTGCGTTTGCCCCGATTGCTCTTGGCCATGCCGCCTCGATTGCGGTGATGGTAGCAGTGGTTGCGGCGGCGCAGACCGTCGTCTCTCCGACGATGCTGCGGGTCGTCGGGGCGAGCGCGTTGGTACTCTTTGGGTTCTATAAGCTGCTGGCCCCCATGTCCCATCCACGCTGGGTGGGCATGCGCGTCAACTTCCGCGACCTCACCATGTGGTCGTTCCTGATGGCAACGGCTCACGGAGCGGGATTGATGTTGGTACCGATCCTGTTGCAGCTACCAAACGACGCCTCCTCCATGACTCACGGGGCCCACGCCGAGCATACACAGATGGTAAGTGCCATGGGAGTCATGCCTGCGGCGGATATTGTGGCGGTGGTGATCCATACAGCCGCCATGTTCCTGGTGATGGGGGTGATCGCTCTGGTGGTCTATGAAAAGATCGGCCTCGCCATCTTGCGGCGCGCCTGGTTCAACCTCGATCGGATATGGGCCGGAGCACTCATTGGGGCTGGGGCGCTGACTTTCCTCTTCTAAACGGAAGGTAGTTCCCCACTTTGCTCCGCTTATGGGTTAGTGCAGCATCAAGGGGGGTGTTCGGAAATGCGGAGTGCGGAATGCGGAATGCGGATTGGAGACTGGAGATTGGAGACTGGAGCTTCATTCCTGGAGTGGTCGCCTGCGCTTGAACTGGCTTTCGCCAAAGTTGGGATTAAGCGGAGGGTGCTGAGCATAGGTCGACCATTGTTGTTCCCAATAACTCCGCCACGACTGTCTCTAGGTTCAGCTGTTTGCCCCGCTCCCAGGCGGCCTCATACGTCTCGGCACCGAGTTCAGCGGCGAGGTCAGAGCGCAAGGCTGTGAGCAAAGACCATTGCTCCATCCAACCTGGCGGACTGAGAGGATGAGTGACGGCGAGGGCTATCAGTTCAACAGCGCGCTCTTTCTGGCCTTCGTGTGCCAGAATGATAGCTGCGACCGGCAAGGGCCAGGTGGTCATGGCCAACGATGAGAAACCGCGGGCTTGTAAGAGGATCTCTCGCACGTAATGCCAAGCCGTCCTATAATTCCCGAGGCCACAGT
>JALZCF010000553.1 GCA_030863245.1 Chloroflexota bacterium | reverse complement strand
GCCAATACTGAGGGGTACGGCTTGAATAATAATCTTGCCTAACAGGCTGGCGAGTGGATCGGCTGGTGTGATGCGGTTGAACACCAGGAGCGTAACCGCCGCGGCCACGGCCCCCACAGCCAGTGCTTCAACGGCCTCAACGATGGAGGCCAGCAGGCCGCTACGCTCCTTGAAGCCACTGTAATAGGCCAGATGGGTGTTAGCAGCTAAGGCAAGCAGCAGGAACAGCAGGAGTTTCCAGACATCGGTATACGTGCCGATCCACCACATCTCCATAGTGAACAACAGCGGAAGGCCAAACAAAAAAGCGCCCGCCAAGGCTCGTGCGAGATCATCGATTTCTTTTTGCCACATTGCGTCTTACCACTCTTTTGGCAGGTTTGCTGCTATTATGAGCAACCCTAATGCCACCTCGATTGCTAGAGTAGAAACACGTTGAGAAGCAATCTAAAGCAAATTGCCGTTCGCCATCTGACGCACGCCTGACGTGAATGGAGCTATCCAGTGAGAGGAGAAAACCGATGACCGATACCACCGTCGAACCAACTCTTGTCGAGCATATCGAAACCTTGATCGCCACGGATAGATGGAACAAAGTAGCCCTACGCCAGCTCCTTGCAGACTTCCACCCAGCCGATATTGCCGAAATTCTGGACGAGCTGAGCCCTGCAGCACGCCTGGCTGTCTTCCAGTTGCTCCCTCGCGAGGTGGCGAGTGAGGTGCTTGACGAGACCGACCCAGAGGTGATTCGCTTTGTCTTTCAAGAATTACCCGACGAGCGGTTGGCGCTGCTGCTCGATGAACTACCAATGGATGATGCCGCGCGGCTGCTAGCGGATTTGCCGGAAGCGACGGCCGAGGAGCTGATCCAGCTCATGCAGCCGGCTGATGCGGCTGAGGTGCGCGACTTGCTCACCTACCCCGAGTACACGGCTGGACGTTTGATGACGGATAAGTTCGCTCGGCTGCATAGTGAGTGGACCGTGGCCCAAGCCTCCGAGTACTTGCGCCACCTGGATCCCGAGACGGAGACGGTCACCTATCTCTATGTTGTGGACGAGCAGGCGCATCTGATCGGCGTTGTCCCGCTGCGTGCCATGCTCACCGCACCCTCCCACCACCGGGTAGCTGATATCCTAAACCCGCACGTCATCGTCGTGACCCCAGACACCGATCAGGAAGAGCTGGCTGAGATGGTCGCCAAGTATGATTTCTCGGCTATCCCGGTGGTAGACCAGACTGGGCGCCTGGTCGGCATCGTCACGGTGGACGACGTGATGGACGTGCTCGCGGAGGAAGCGACCGAGGACATCCAACGGTTGGGCGGCTCGGCCCCCCTCGAGCAACCTTACTTCACCGCCCCGATTCGCACGATCGTGCAGAAGCGCATTGGCTGGCTGCTGCTGCTCTTCGTGGGTGGAACGTTGACGGTGAACGTCATGCGCCTCTTTGAGGCGGAACTGGAGCAGGTGGTGGCGCTCACCGTCTTTATCCCGCTCCTGATCGGAACGGGAGGCAATGCCGGCTCGCAAACCGTCAGTACGATTATCCGTGCCCTGGCGGTGGGCGAGGTGGTATGGCACGACGTCGCGCGCGTCGTGGCACGCGAGTTGGTGACTGGGCTGCTAGTCGGTATGCTGCTAGCGATAATTGCCTTCGTGCTGGCTGCCTTCTGGACGGATGTGCCGCTGGCCATCGTCGCCGCCCTCACGCTCCCGGCAATCACCACATGGGCCAGTACGGTCGGTAGTCTGGTCCCGCTCGTGGCAGACAAGCTTGGCATCGACCCCGCCGTCGTCTCCGCCCCGCTCATCACCACCGTCGTGGACGCAACGGGGCTAGCAATCTATTTCCTGATCGCGAAGGTCATCTTGGGACTTTGAGAGATGTGCCCTTTGCCAGCCCGGCCAGCAGCATTGGGGTGGAGCGTATGAGGTCGAATGTACCGCTCGAGCAGTCAGGCATCGATAGCGCATCGCGCCTCCTTCTACTGTTCGACCACCAGTTCCAACTCGCCATCCTCATCTAGTCGCTCGACAACAACCCGCTCCCCCTCTCGCATGAACAATAGATTCATGCGACTACCCGCCAAACGCAGGCGACGGATTTCCAGCCGGTCGACAAAGTCCGGCAGCATGGGACGAACCACCCGCAAGCGCCGGTCGAACCCATCCGGTACGAGGCCAAGCAATGTCGAGAGCAGGTGCGGAACAGAACCGGATGCCCATGCCTGTGGATGGCAGGCCACAGGGAAATGGACCGGCACATCGTAGTCGCTGCGGCTAAAACCTGCGAAGACTTCCGGAAGTTGGTAGCTTTCGAAACGCATCGCCGCCTGGACGATAGCCGAGAAGAGACGATGGGCGTCCTCATCGTGGCCGTAGCGGCGAAATCCCTCGGCAATGATTGCGTTATCATGGGGCCAGACCGTTCCCAGATGATATCCGATGGGATTGTAGGACAACTCTGTCTTCGCCAGCGTGCGGATTCCCCACCCGTTCCACATATCATCCGCCACCAACCGCGCAATTATCGCTTCCGCCTTGTTCGGATCAACGATCCCAGCCCACAAGGCGTGCCCAGGGTTGGAGCTAATCACCTCAACGGGCTTCTTGTCACGCTGGAGTGCAAGGGCAAAAAAGCCGCGCTTCTCGAGCCAGAAGTCCTGGTTGAAACGCTGGCGCAGCGCATCTGCTTCCTGTCGTAACTGCTGCGCGGGCTCGTGCGCCCCATCACGCTCATAGAGATCGGCAATAGTCTGCTTGGCCTGGTAGACGTAGCCTTGAATCTCTACGAGCGCGATGGGCGGCGTGGCAAGGGTCCCATCCCGGTTGGCGATGGCATTTCCGGAATCTTTCCACCCCTGATTGATAAGCGCTGGCTCGGTTGGGCTGTCGTATTCGACATACCCGTCCCCATCAAGATCTCCGTATTCCGCGATCCAGCGCAGAGCGGCCTCGACGTGACCTCGCAGTTCCCGAAAGAGTGAAAGATCTCCTGTCCAATGGGCGTGTTGGGCTAGCAGTATTAGAAAGAGAGGAGCTGTGTCAACCGCGCCATAAAAGGGGGTGTGCGGAATTGCGCCCACCCGCGCGAACTCGCCCACCCGCACTTCATGAAGAATTTTGCCAGGCTGTTCATCACGC
>JALZCF010000546.1 GCA_030863245.1 Chloroflexota bacterium | reverse complement strand
CAGATTTCCTCGACGGTTTCCTTCTTGACGAGCGAGATGCCCCCGAAGCTTCCGCCATCCGTGACCTAGGTTTACGTGTCACACTTGCAGATACTCTCATGACTGATGCCACTTCAAGGCGCCATGTTGCCGATGCCACGTTGGATCTCGCGGCCTCCCTCCGCAGATAACCTAGTACCAGTTGTGTTGTGAACGTAGTAGACACTTTAGTGTGGGCACCGCCGTACTCACACTAAAGTGTTTACTACGAACCTTTGTCCGCTCGTTTGTGAGGCTTGGTACCACAACTGGTATAGTGTTTTCATCTATTTCACATTCCTACTATCATATTGGTAGGTAGTGAGGAGAAGTGAAGCACCACTGGTCACTACCTATTGAGCACTAATCACTCAGTACTACTAACTCATGTGGCTTTTAATTCCCGCCAAAACCTCAACCCTCGCCAAGCGCCGCCTCTCGCCTGTATTGAGTGATGAGGCGCGGGCAGTGTTGGCGAGATTGTTGCTGGCACGGCTACTTACCTTGATCACGGGGTTTGAAGAGGTGGCGGATGCCGTTGTGGTGAGCGGCGATGCGGGCTTACGGGCCATCGCGCGCCTCTTCGGCTATCACGCGCTTCCCGAGCCTGAGCCCGATCTGAACGCAGCGCTGGAGGCAGGGCGTGGCTATGCGATCGAGCGGGGCGCGGAGTCAATGTTGGTGCTTCCCACCGATCTGCCGTGGCTATCGAAAGAATCACTCGCAGCTCTGTTTCAGCACACCACGTTGTCGGACCCACGCGTTGTCATCGCGTACGATAAACATGGCCTTGGCACCAACGCACTCTTCCAGCAACCCGCAGATGCAATTCCCTTCCACTTCGGTATTGGAAGTGCCAAGAAACATCGTGCCCTTGCGGTCGAAGCAGGTCTCCCACTTATTGAAGTCAAGGATCCCGAGCTTGCTTGGGATCTGGACCTGCCAGAAGATTGGAGCCGACTCGTCGCATAGCACTTGACAGCTAGTACCTTACGCTCAACACTTGTTTGACTCAGGCTATCCAATACCCCCTGACCACCACCAACTAATATCCAACGATAGGAGAATCCAATGGCGGATCGAGTTGCATTGTACTTGCAAGACGCGCATGACATTCGTGAGGGCATCGAGTTCTGTCAGTATGCCGAGCAGAAAGGGTTTGAGGCTGTCTGGCAGGCAGAGTCACGGTTGGTGCGGGATGCGATTGTGCCGATGGCTGCCTTTGCCGCCACCACCGAGCGCCTCAAAGTCGGCTCGGGCGTGATCAACAATTGGACGCGCAATCCGGCCATCATCGCGGCAACTTTCCTCACACTGGACGATCTCGCCCCGAACCGCATCATGCTCGGTATCGGTGCGTGGTGGGACCCTCTTGCGCGCAAGGTGGGTATCGAGCGGCGCAAACCGCTCACAGCGATGCGTGAGGTGGTAGAGAATGTGCGCAAGCTACTCAACATGGAGCGGGTCAGCTACGATGGCGAGTTTGTTCACTTCGACGACATCCAGCTCGATGTGGTGCACGGGCGTAAGGAACCTCGCAACGTCCCTATCTACATCGGCGCGACCGGACCCCAGATGCTCACGCTGACCGGTGAGATTGCCGATGGTGTCCTTCTCAACTACCTCGTCTCACCCAAGTATAACGAGATGGCGATGGAGCGACTCGAGGAGGGCGCGAGGGAAGCGGGCCGGAGCGTCTATGACCTGGATCGGCCGCAGCTCGTCGTCTGTTCCCTTGACGAGGATCGAGAGAAAGCGCTCAACAATGCTCGCAAGCTCGTAACACAATATCTCGGCCAGCAGCCGCATATTATGAAGGCCAGCGGCGTCTCGCAAGAGCTACTTGACGAGATCAATCAAGTCCTGACGTGGCCTGCCACCGAGGAAGAGATCGAGCGCGCGATGGAACTGGTACCCGACGAGGTGGTCCAGATGATCACCGCCTCCGGCACGCCGGAGGAGTGCCGCGCGAAAGTCCGCGAATACGTCGCTGCAGGTGCTACCTGTCCCGTCCTCTATCCGCTAGGCGATGATGTGAAGGCGATGATTGATGCCTTTTCTGAAGGGTACAGTGCCTAGAGAAAGGAACTCGTCATGCCCATCTCTAACATTGCCAGCTACCACCGTCCTGACAATATGGAGGTTGCTCTGCGCCTCCTGCGTGAAGGAGAAGGTCGCGCCGTACCGATGGCGGGCGGCACGGCGCTAGTGGGCCACCCCCCGCGCGAGGTAGAAGCGGTCGTTGACCTGCGCAATCTCCGCCTCGATTGGATTCGCGCGCACGAGGACGGCACCCTCACCCTTGGCGCCACGACGACCCTCAACAAACTGATGACAGATGAGGTGGTCCGCGACTATGGGAACGGTATCCTCGCCGAGGCAGTTCGCTACACGGCGGGAAGTCTCATTCGAAACCGTGCGACGCTCGGCGGCACGCTCATTGCCCGCGCCGCCACGAGCGACTTGGTGGCGGTGCTACTTGCCGTGGGTGCCTCAGTGGTCGTCCGTGACGGCGACCAGCAGGTAGCGCGCCTGGAGGATTTCTACCGCCGACGCGACGACTTCCTCCGCCCTGGCATGCTCCTCACCGAAGTACGCCTACCTACCCTGACTGACGAGAGTCGCCTTGCCCTCCACCGCGTCGCCCGCACGCCGATGGACCAACCGATTCTGACGGTGGCAGCGCTCGTCACGGGCCATCGAGCACGAATCGCAGCGAACGGCTTTGGAGACGGACCGGCATTGCTCATAGGTCAAGAACAAGGATTTACAGAAATTAACGATCTAGATTCCCTTGATGCGGCGATCCAGGAAGCGGTTGAGGGACTGGAGATCAAGGGTGACCAGCTGGCGAGCGCCGAGTACCGGCGGGCCATGCTACCCGTGCTTGTACGAAGAGCCATAGTTGCGTAAGACGCCCAACGTCTTTATCCAATCCTGTTACATTTCACGCTTCGCTCACATTGGCATAGCGTGCATTGCCCCTTGGAGAACTCCATGATTATCAACCTCTTCATCAACAACCAACCCTACACCCTCCAAACTACTGCCTACGAAACACTCCTTTCCCTGCTACGCCGCAACGGCTTCTTTGGTGTCAAGCATGGATGCGAGACAGGGGAGTGTGGCGCATGTGCAGTGCTGATCGATGGCAGGCCGATGGTGTCATGTGTGATGCTGGCGGCACAGGCGGAGGGAGCGCGTGTGACAACCATCGAGGCGATGGGCACGCGTATGGATCTCCATCCCATTCAGAAGGCGCTCGCGACGAATGGGGCGATCCAATGTGGCTACTGCACGCCCGCCATGGTGCTTGCCGCCGCCTCCTTGTTGGAGGAGCACCCAGTTCCGAGCGAGGCGGAGGTACGCGAGGCGCTCTCCGGTGTGCTCTGTCGTTGCACGGGCTACAAGAAGCCGGTAGAAGCGATCCTGCACGCGGCCGCCGAGATGCGCGGCGAGGCACCAGAGTGGCCGCCCCTCACGCCTGAGGGGCCGCACTTCTCGCCGACGTCGCCAGATGAGGAGGACGACGACAATATTTTTGGAAGAGGGCAACCCATCGATCCCCCTTATCACGACGACAGTGGTGATGTCATGACCGGAACGCAGACCCGCATCCGTCCGATGAGGGTGCGGCCGCCGTCAGAGAATTGGGACGTGGTGGGGAAGCCGGAGGTGAAGGTGGACGCGGTGAAGCTGGCGCTAGGCAAGTCAACCTTCACCGACGATATCGAGATGCGCGGCATGCTACACGCCAAGCTTCTCAAGTCGCCCGTCGCACATGCCTTGATCAAGCGCATCGATGCCTCAAAGGCGCACGCCTTGCCGGGCGTGCACGCGGTGCTCACCCACGAGGACCTACCGCGTGTTGTTTATTCCACCGC
>JALZCF010000147.1 GCA_030863245.1 Chloroflexota bacterium | reverse complement strand
CCACGCCGCCGGATGCACCAGGAAACGGACGTGCGTGCCTGGTTAGCGGCTCGCCCGCTGACCCGCGCGCTGCCGCAGCAGCAAGCCGCATGATGGTCCTCGATTGGTAAAGTTCGCGCGTATGGGGCTAGCCCTGCCCGTACAGCGTTTCCTCCGCATAGCAGCACACCGGTGCCGTGGCCCTTTCTCGAGAGGGGAGCGGGCGGGCACTTACGGTGCGGCAAGGTGTCCCGTAGGGAAGATCCTGCCCCGTCTCACCCTCCGCAGGAGCTAGCCCAGTAGGCACCCGGACAACCGGTCGCAACTAGCTCTCTACCGGAGAAAAGAGGTTGTGTGTTCTACGGAATGGCTGGTTGTGGAAGGTCAGAAACGCTTTGAACGATTTTTCAGCTCATTCGCTGCGCTGCGGCAAAGTTCTCCTATTCTCCACCAAACACCCTGTTGAGCACATACACGGTCATGGTGTGATACACCGCATGGAGGTCAGGATCGATGTCAGCAGGAGCTGCTCCCAGCCGCCGCAGTATTCCCGCTTCCACGTCCGGGGCGGCGATCTGAACGGAGATGCTCTGGAGCTCAGGACCTGCCTGGTAGTAGGTGCCGAGCTGGTCGGTCAATGCAGGCACCGGCTCAGTGGGTGGAGCTACCTCACTAGCAGCATCGGTAGAGGTGGCGGCACGCCGGGAGCGCAAGGCCTCGACGATCTGCTCGCGCGTGCGCCCGCGCAGGTGGAAGATTAGAAATGGATCTTCGTCGAAGCGTTCCCCGAGCAAGTAGTAGACGGCGGCGATATGCTTGCACGGGTTGGCGTAGTCCGGACACGAGCATTGCGTGTCGATGTCTCGCGCGCTCTGTGGGAATAGAGATACGTCAGCGGCCGTAAATGCCTCTTCGATGTTCTGAGGCATCTCGCCCGACAGCAGCTTCGCGGCAAAGATGGCCTGCTCTGCCATCGCGTTGCTTGCGCGCTCCCACTGCTCATCTGTCAGCGGTCGTACCTCGATTGTCACCTTATAAGGTGCCGGCCGCGAGCCCTGGACCCTGGCTCGCACGCGGCCTGCTTCCAGGTCGATGCTGAGCACCTGCCCGCTGCGGGCGTACGATCGCCCCCGCTGCAACCGACTCCCCCAGCCGAAGGACTCCAGCACCTTAATCCAGCGTTGCGCCCACCAGGAAGCGCCAAAGGCCCCGCGGGCGTTCCTGGCCTTGATCCCATCTTTGGCCGGCAGCGGCCGCGAGGGTTGGTAATACCATTCGTCATCATAGTACGAGCGGTGTGGCATCGTCTACTCCTCCACAACATCCGCCTGGCGCAGCGCGACAAGCTCCCGCAGCTGGGTGGTGCTCAGCTCCGTGAGCCAGTCCTCGCTGGTGTCGAGAACGCTTGCTGCTAGGGCACGCTTGCTCTCGATCAACTCGTCGATGTGCTCTTCCAGCGTCCCGCCACAGATGAACT
This sequence comes from Chloroflexota bacterium, assembly GCA_030863245.1. Classification (GTDB taxonomy): domain Bacteria; phylum Chloroflexota; class Anaerolineae; order Ardenticatenales; family Ardenticatenaceae; genus JALZCF01. The sequence goes on along the minus strand of JALZCF010000147.1, from coordinate 2,375 downwards.
TGTGCACCTGCACATTGCGAGTCTGGCCGATGCGGAAGGCACGGTCGGTCGCTTGGTTTTCGACGGCCGGGTTCCACCAGCGATCGTAGTGGAAGACGTGATTGGCCGTCGTCAGATTCAAGCCGGTGCCGCCAGCTTTGAGCGAGAGAATGAAGACGTGCGGACCGTTCTGCGCTTGAAACCGCCGCACCATCGTGTCACGTTCTTTGGCAGGCGTCCCACCGTGTAAGAACAGCACGTCGTCATAGAGTGTCTGCTGGAGGTGGCGCTGGAGCATGCTCCCCATCTCTGCGAACTGTGTGAAGATCAGGGCACGGTCATCCTCGGCGTAGACTTCTTCCAGCATCTCCTTGAGCCGAGCCAGTTTACCTGAGCGTCCGTCGAGCATGCTGCCATCTTTGAGAAACTGGGCCGGGTGGTTGCAGACCTGCTTGAGCTTCATCAGCAGCGCCAGCACGCGGCCCCGTCGCTGGATCGCGCTTCCCTCGGTCTCCGCCTCCTCGATCTGCTCGAGCTCCTCCTGCACCACGGCTTGGTAGAGGGTCGCCTGTTCCGGCGTCAGCGAGCAGTAGACCTTCATCTCGAGCTTCTCAGGGAGGTCGGAGATGATCGTGGGGTCGGTTTTGAGCCGGCGTAGCACGAAGGGTGCGGTCAGTTGGCGCAGGCGTTCCCGTGCCTGTGGGTCGCCCGTGCGCTCGATCGGCCGGGCAAACTCGCGCCGAAAGGCGGCTTCGCTGCCGAGGTAGCCGGGATTGAGGAAGGCCATGATACTCCAGAGCTCGCTCAAACGGTTCTCGACCGGCGTGCCCGTCAAAGCAACGCGGCTAGTCGCGTTGATAGCGCGCGCCGCCTGCGCCTGCTTGGCGCCTGGGTTCTTGATGTTCTGCGCCTCGTCCAACACCACGGTGCCCCATCTCACGCCGACCAGCGTCTCGCGATCACGGGCTAGTAACGGATAGCTGGTCAGGATGACGTCATGCTCGGCAGCCGCCGCCTCGAAGGCCACACCCTGCTGGCGATCAGGTCCACGGTGGGCCAACACCCGTAGCGACGGCGCGAAGCGCTGCAGCTCGCGTGCCCAGTTTCCGATCACCGAGGTCGGGCACACCACCAGCGCAGGCGCCGTGACGCCCAGCCGCTCCCGCTCATGGAGCAACAGGCTGATCGTGGTCGGCGTCTTCCCTAGTCCCATATCGTCTGCGAGGCAGGCGCCCAGACCATACCGCCGCAAGAAGGCCATCCACGAATAGCCGCGTACCTGGTACGAGCGCAACGCCCCACGTAGCCCCGTCGGCGTAGGGAGGAGTTGCAGGTGCTGAAGGTCATTTAGGCCATGCAGGAGATCATGGAGCCAGCCCTCGGCCTCCACGCCCTCGACCGCAATACCTTGCGGTGTGACCTGGCCATCGCCACCCAGAGCCAGGCGCAGTGTCTCGGCAAGGTCCAGCTCGCCGTCGCGCTGCTCGAAGAACGCAAGCGCCCGCTGCATCTGGTCGGGGTCGAGCACCACCCACTGCCCACGTATCCTCACCAGTGGCGACTTGAGGGCGACGAGCCGCTCAAACTCGGTCCGGTCGATCGGCTGCCCAGCCAGGGTCAGTTCCCAGTTGAAGTTGACGAGCGTGTCCAGGCTTAAGCGGCTCTGCCCGCTAGGCTGCGGTGACGTGGGCCTTGCCTGCGCGCGCACCTGCACACGCGCTCCCCGCCCCGACCACCAGGCCGGCACCAGCACCCCGAAGCCGCTCTGCTCGAGCAGTGGCGCGGCCTCTTTGAGAAAGGTGAAGGCCTCCATGGGAGACAGGTGAGCACGCTCCGGTGCAGTACGGCGGAGGCTTGCATCGATCGGCGGAAATACACGTGCGGCGTATCCGAGCGCGGCCAACAGGCGCTCCTGTGGCTGTTCAAAGCGGCGGTGGAGGTACGTAAAGATCGGCCCTTGCTCACGCCAAACGAGGGTGGCCGGAACGATCAGGCTAGGATCATCGGTTGCCTGCAGCAGGAACTCGAGGTTCCACAGATCGCTGCCGTGCTCAGGTGGCTCGAGGCGAAAGGTGACGCGAAAGACGTCATCGCCAGCAACCTGTGTTTGCCGCGCCCAGGCTTGCCAGCTTTTGTAGAGCTCATCCGCCTCCGGACCTTTGAGCTTGACGATAGGATCAGGGCCCAGCAGCGCCTGGAGCCATTTGCCGCCGGGCGTGGTCCCGGACAGTCTAGGCTTGAAAGAAATCTCGCGGACGGTGGCGTCAACCGACGCCGTAAGGAAGTCGTTGAGCAGTGCGCGTGGCGTTGGCGCGGCTGATGGATCCGGTACTGCTGCGCGACATACTGGCGGAAGGCTCTGCGCCAGCGCCGTTATGTTCTGTGCCGTTGTAGGA
>JALZCF010000526.1 GCA_030863245.1 Chloroflexota bacterium | reverse complement strand
GTAGGGCTGTGGGGTATCGTCCTCCTTGATTCGATCCGTCTCCGTAGCACTCTCATCCACAACAAAGCCGCCCCCCACAGAATAGTAGCGCTTGTCGAGCAATACCTTCCCATCACTATCGTACGCGGTGAACTGCATCCCATTAGGGTGGAACGGGAGCGAGCGACGACGGTTGAGGATCAGATCCTCCTTCTCTTGAAATGGCGCTGCGTGCGTCCCGAGCAGGCGGATCATTTCAGACTCGCGGATGCGAGCGAGCCGCTCATCCACCGTATCCGGATCGACCAAGTCCGGCTGCTCCCCCTCCAGGCCCAAGATCACCGCTGTGTCGCTCGCGTGCCCCTTACCGGTTGCCCCCAACGAGCCGAATAGCTCCGCCCTGACGCGCGCTGTCTGCTCCAGCAGCTCCTCATCTTTCAGCCGCAGCATAAACTGCCGCGCCGCCCGCATCGGCCCGACTGTATGCGAGCTAGACGGACCAACCCCTATCTTGAACAGATCGAAAACGCTGATAGTCATCGTTCAACTCCCCTGAGCCGAGCTCTTGAATCGAAAGTCGTAATACGTAACATACGATTAGTTTCGTATGGTCGGCTCTATTATACTCCCACCGGCACCACCGGGCCCTCGCGTTTAGGCCTGGAGAGGCTCGCCGGATCCCCGGACCTCACCCCGGCGGCGCATATTCGCCACGGCCTCGTTGAGTTTTTGCGTGAGGACACGAATGATGCCCCGCGCCATGAGAGGCGTTTCTGAGAGTAATTCCCAGAAGTCACCCTGGTCGATGCGGAGCGCAGTCACATCCGTCAAGGCAATGCAGTCGGCGGAGCGCGGCTGGTGAGAGATGATAGCCATCTCGCCAATGATATCCCTTGAGCCACGTCGGACGACCTCGCCCAGCTCGGAGATCACGACACTCACCTCGCCTGCGACGATCACGTAGAGGCAATCCCCCACCTCCCCCTGCCTGATGAAGGTCTCCCCAAGTTCAAACGTCACCTCTTCCGCGATCGCCGCGACTGGAATCAACGCTTCGCCAGGGATCTCGCGAAAGAGCTCCACCCCCTGCAAAAACAGTACCCGTTCGATAGTCGAGAGCATGATACTCCCTCCCTTTCCGTTAAGGTAGGCCTGCGCATAGTGGCGAACTGACGGGAAAGGAGCATCCCCTTGGGCATGGAGGACCTCATCCCACCGCTGCCGGTCGACCAGTTTTCGACTGACCGCTAGCGCCGTTTCCCGCACCAATGGATCCTCCGCTGCGAGCGCCTCGCTCACCATCCAGTATAGATCGTGCTGCTCGCGCACTCCTATTTGATAGATGGCACAGGCACGCAGCCAGGGATCGTTATCCTGCGCCAGTGCGGCCAGGCGCGTGCTGGTAGGTTGGCGCGTGAGGTCAAAATGCTTCTCGGCCAACGCTAGCACGGTCTCCGGTGGTGCCTCAAGGAGTGGCAGTAGGAGCATCTTGACCTCACCGTATGCCAGGTTATCGAGCAACTCGATCGCCATGGCGCGAGCATTCGGCGAATCGGCATGTAGCGCCAGACGTTCGCGCTCGACCCGCTGCTCTGGATAGTATATACCGAAGAGATAGATGATCCGATCAAGCGCCTGTTTCATGCGGGCGCGAAACGCATCGTCCAACAGAACGGCCTCGCCCTCCGCATTGATGTCCTCACGTGTGACGTACCATATATAGTACTCGCGAAGCTCTGCTAGCAGTGCCTCCTGTAGAACACCCGTCTGTACCGAAACCCTCTCTGAGGCGGGTAAGCGTGCCAGGGCGCGGTATACCTCCAGGCGAACCGCATCGTCCGCTTCCCGTAGGTGGGCTACCAGCACCTCAGCTGCGGACAGCGTGCCGATACGCCAGAGGATGCGTGGCACCCAGATGCGTATGTCGCGCTTCTCCGCCGCATCCGCCAGACGTGCGTCTAGTAATGGCAGGCCAATCTCGCCGTAATAGGCGAGTGCATCGGCTGCGGTGGAGGCAACGGCTTTGTCCTCTAAGTTGTGGAGTAGATGCGGCAGCAATTCGCGGCGCCGCAATACGCCTGCAGCACGAATAGCACTCGCGCGGACCCCAATATCCGGATCGTCGAGGAGTGGAATGAGGGGAGCATAGAAAGTGGCTATCTCCAGGTCAGCGAGCACGCGCGCCCCCGCCTCCCGCGCAGCCGGCTCCGGACTCTCGAGCAATGCCTTGAGTACCGGAGCCGCGTGCAGGACGCCATCAATACCACCATAGCGAATCAATGCTACCACCGCCGCGCCCTGGATGCGTGGGTTTGATTCTTCCAGAAAGGGCAGGATATGCCCGATCGATTTCGTTCCGACAATCGCACTGTACGTGTCGATCGCCGCCGCACGAACTGCTTCGTCGCTCGTGGATAACAAAGTGGCCACCTGTTCGACCTGCTCGACGTCGCCCTCGCGCCCAAGCAACCTAAGCGCCAGGATGCGCACCTCCGGTGAGGGATGGTCAAGTAGGGGCACAAGATGGGCTGTCCATTGTGCGTTTGGCGCCCTCTCGATCAGGTGGAGCGCGTGAATCACCTCCATCTCATCCGGATGACGGAGGGCGTTGCGCAGTACTTCCCAGGTCGTCTCATCGGCGACATCCACTGTCATATCCAGATGGAGGCGCCGGCGGCTCAGGCTCTCCTGGAGTGCATGCAGGTAGTTACCCCTCGCGCGGCGGCGCAGGAGCACAAGCCAGGCCACGGCCAACAGGAGCATCGGGATCGCGTAATGGAGATAGGTCCAATCCGGTACCGCCTGTAGCAGCACAAAACCGATGCCCGCCAGCCCAAATGTAAAGGCATATGTCGCCTCAAGGAGTTGTCTCGATCGCTCACGAAGTTCGGGCGATATCGGTAGGAACAGGGCATTCATAGCCGCGTCGTTGATCGTACGACGGAGAAGCGGGTCCATTGCGCGAACCAGCGCCATGGCTACCATCGCCCCGCCCATTAGAAGGGCCACCATCTCGCCAAGAGCAATACCTAGCGGATAGAAGGCCAATGCAGCAAAGAGGCCCCACCGACTCATCACGCGGCCAGTGAGATAGAATTGTAGGAAGAAAGCCCCTATCCCTGCCCAGAACTCATACGCCCCCAAAAATGCGACCATATCCTGACTTCTATCTTGAAAGGTACTCTGGAGCGCGAGATAGAATTGGTAGGCTGCCACGTTGACCAGGAGCGACTGGAGTATGATCAGGACGCCTACATCGAGCAGCAAGGGAGAGCGGAGAAGGGCGCGCACATCCTGCCACAGCGAGGGCGTAGCCACCTTCCGACTCCCTCGACTCGGAGCAGAGACTACCTTTGCTGTAGCATCTTGCAGCATTTGCCCAAGGAGCCAGGCACAGGTCATGCAAGTCCCGAGCGCCGCGACGACGATGAAAAGCAGGTTGGGCGCGCCGAAAATGCGACTCAGTGCGGCAAGCGAGAAACCGGCGATAATGCTCGAGATCGTGCCACCTGCCGCGATCAGGCCAAACAGTCGCTTTGCCTCGCGTGGGTTGAAGATCTGGCCGGCAAACGTCCAGAACTGGATACGGACCAGAGTGGCAGCGATCACGACGAAGAGATACAGGGAAGCCAGGACGAGAAAGTGCTCGGCCAGCGGCGTACCAAGTAGCAGGCGGAACGCAAGCGCGATCAGCAGCAACAACAACGGCGTTCCGATCGCGATCTGATCGAGGGGGAAGCGGACAGCGACACGGTTATAGAGCAACAGGATTGGGAGGGTGGTAAAGCCGGAGAGGATGAAAAGATAAGGGGTAAATGACGGAGCGAGGCCGCTCAAAAACAGCGCGGAGGCAACCGTCATTCCAACGGTAAGCACACCGCCGATGGCAGCTGCGGAATACAGAATCATCACCCCGACACGCGCTTCCTCCCCGACCTGAACGTTCAACGCAGATCGGAACCAGCTTGTCACGGGAACACGTTGTGGAATAGTCACTATATCACCACTCACCGGCCCTCTCCTTCGAGGGAGGCATCCCTCTCATGAAACTTACCAACTATAACACAAGACTAGAGAGAAGAGGAAGCCAGATTCTGCACCGTTCTTGCGACAGTAACTGTCACATTCTACATTTGCTACGATAATTCGTCTGTACTTTGCCGGTCAATGCCCTTATTGTAGTATAACAGGAACAGGAGCCGGTGCCTGCTACCCGAAACAAACCTGAGGAATAATGATGAAACGCCTGCTGATCTATGCCGTACTCGTATCCGTTCTCGCGGGATGCACTGGGGTCAGACCCCAACCTGCCCCTAGCCCCAACCTACCACCGCCATCACCCTCTGTCACCCCCCCCGTACTAGCGGCTCCTCAGGCAACCCCAGAGCTGCGTGCTACAGCCACAAAGACCACCAGCGAACAGGCAGTGCCCGATTCCCACATTACAGGGGAGGAGCTGGGTCTAGCACTGTTGGCCCTAGAAGAGCTGCCAACCAGTTGGATGTTCGACGCCTCAAGCGACGAGGTAAACCGAGAGCTGGATGCAACCTTTTTATGTAAGGAATTTCCTAAGCTTGCCACTTCCTTTGCCCAGGTCCAGTTTGCTCAGTCTGTTGAAGGGCCCTCTCTCACCCAAAGCGTGGCCCTATTACCCAACAACACAGCAAAGGGAGCGATGCGCCTGCGGCGCGAGGCGGCGGAAGAATGCGCGGGGGGATGGACGACCCAAGTGGATGGGGTGGCTCACGATTGGCGCGCACGTCCCCTACTGTTACGTAACGTTGCCGATGACATACTTGCCTTTCACATCACGACCGAGGGCAATGCTCCTGAATCCCTCGCCACGCGATTGGTTGTGGTCCGAGAAGGAGACTTCCTCATCACCTTTCGTCATGTCGCGCGGGGAATGGATGAACTCGATCGCGAACAGATTGAGGTCGTTATCCGCCGTGCCGTCGAGAAGCTGCGCGAAATGCGCGGGATGGAAGCATCCTCTCCTACTCGTTTCGTGTAAAACAGGCCACAAGCAGACAGTGGCGCCTGTAAGCCTCCTCAGGGTTCTGCACAACCCAGACAAAGAGAAATACCCCACCGGGCCGGGCCGGTGGGGTCCATAGAGGTGGCATCCGGTACCAGGTACCCCTATCCGCGCTCGATAGGCACGCGGACAGAGCTGCCCCATTCGGTCCACGAACCATCGTAGTTACGCACGTTGGGGTAGCCCAGCAGCTGGCTCAGCACGAACCAGGAGTGGGCGGAACGCTCGCCGATGCAGCAGTAGGTGATAACAGCTTTGTCCTGCGTTACGCCCCGGCCGCCATATAGCTCCTCCAACTCCTCGCGCGATTTGAAGGTGCTATCCTCGCGTACCGCATTCGACCAGACAATGTTGTTCGCGCCTGGAATATGGCCGCCGCGTTGTGAGCCTTCCTGTGGCAGACTCTCCGGTGCCAGCAACTCGCCACGAAACTCGGCCGGAGAACGCACATCAACGAGCACCAGGTCCGGCTGCTGCAGCCCCTGCAGCACCTCATCGCGGAGCGCGCGGACCCTCGTATCCGATTCCTGCGCCTGGTAGTTGGTTTCCTCGATTTCTGGCTCCTTCGTCGAAAGCTCCCGACCTTCGGCGACCCATTTGGCGCGCCCACCATCCATGAGGCGAACGTTATCATGGCCATAGTACTTCAAGAGCCAGAAGGCATAGGCGGCGAACCAGTTGTGGTTGTCCCCGTAGAGCATCACCGTCGTATCGTTGCCAATGCCGGAGCGACTCATCAACTTCTCAAAATCCTCTTTGCCGACCACGTCGCGCTGTACCTGATCCTGCAGATCTTGCTGCCAGTTCCAACCCACTGCACCCGGAACGTGGCCCTGCTCGTAGGCACTCGTGTCTACATCCACCTCGACGACGCGCACATTCGGATCATCCTTGTGCTCCGCGACCCATTCCGTACTCACCAGCACATCCGGATTAGCATAATCGTTGTCTCTCATCGGGGCATACCTCCTAGTAATAGAGATGTTGGTACAAGTTGGGGTTCATACGGCGGGGTTTGTGCCTGGTTATACGGGGGGCTCCTTTCGTGACAAAAATGTGACAAAGCTCTATCATTCTGCTAGATCTCTAAACAGAATGAGCTAAGCCCCCGTTATACTTGATGTTACCTCATATGGCAAAAGGAAAGCGATGGTACTTCACAACATGTGGCAGAGCTTGCGCTTCAATCTAGGCGACGTGGTCACACGGCTCGGCGCTACCCCAGGTGAGCTGGACGAAATTCGTTTCCGAAAGACCTTGGTACTCGTATTCTCCGCTGCCATGAGTATGGCGGGCATCATCTGGGGATGGTTTGTCCTCCTCTTCTACCAAAGTCAACTAGCCGCCATTCCCCCTTTCGCATACGCCCTCCTCTCCTTAATCAATGTGGCATTCTTCGCACTGACCCGTCGCTTTCGGCTCTTCCGCTTCATCCAGCTCCTGCTGAGCCTCCTCCTTCCATTTCTCATGATGGTTCTGCTGGGCGGATTCGTCGGTGGCAGTGCCGTCATCCTGTGGTCCCTAATCGCCCCGCTTGCTGCCCTACTCGTAACGGGGTCCCGCCAGGCGTCCCTCTGGTTTCTGGCATTCCTTGGCCTGGTTCTTTTTAGCAGCATCATCGAACCGTTCGCCCCGCCAAGCAGTGCTCGCTCCCCACTCGTACAGCCCGCTTTTTTCTTCATGAACATCACGGGTGTCTCAGCAGCTGCCTTTATCCTGCTTCGGTATTTCGTCGTTCAGAAAGATAGTGCCCTGCGGGAAAACGTGCGACTCTACAACGAGGCACAGGAAGCTCGAGTCGCTGCGGAAGCCGCCAGTCAGGCCAAAAGCGCTTTTCTCGCCACGATGAGCCATGAGATCCGCACCCCGATGAACGCCGTCATCGGGATGACCAGCTTGCTACTCGACACCGATTTGACCCCGGAACAACGGGAATTTACGGAGACGATCCGAAGTAGTGGGGATAGTCTACTGACGATCATCAACGACATTCTCGACTTCTCTAAGATCGAAGCCGGGCGGCTAGACTTGGAGAATCAGCCCTTCGATCTACGAAACTGCCTGGAGGACGTGCTCGACCTGATGGCGCCTAAAGCGTCTGAGAAGGAGCTCGATCTGGCCTACCTGGTTGATGACAATACACCCGAGGCAATCGTTGGCGATGTCACGCGCCTGCGCCAGATCCTGGTCAACCTGCTCAGCAATGCGATCAAGTTCACCGAACGAGGCGAGGTGGTATTATCGGTGAAAAGCCATCAACTCTCCCACTCTCTGTACGAGTTACACATCTCCGTTCGCGATACGGGCATCGGCATCCCTCCCGAGCGGATGGATCGTCTTTTCCGCTCTTTTAGCCAGGTCGATGCCTCGACCACACGTCGTTATGGCGGCACCGGATTGGGATTGGCGATCAGTAGGCGGCTAAGCGAGATGATGGGCGGCACCATGTGGGTGGAGAGCGAGGTCGGCCAGGGTTCGATCTTCCACTTCACAATCCAGGCGCAGGCTGCCCCGGCGCCAGTCCGTGCCTACCTGCGCGAGATCCAGCCACAACTCACGGGTAGGCGAGTGCTCATCGTGGACGACAACCCAACCAATCGCCGCATCCTGAAGCTACAGACGGAATCTTGGGGCATGGAGCCGCGAGTGGCCGTTTCACCCCATGAGGCATTGGAATGGATCCGTGAGGGCGAAGCCTTCGACGTCGCGATTCTGGACATGCAGATGCCGGGAATGGATGGTCTACAGCTTTCCGCCAAGATCCGACATTTCTGGAATGGCTGTGACCTACCAATCGTCCTGCTCACCTCGTTAGGAGGCATCGAGCCCGAACGCCGCACAGAAGCAGAAGCGATCGAATTAAACAGTTTGCTATCCAAGCCAATCAAGCCATCGCAGCTCTATGAAACCCTTCTGGAGATCGCCACGGGCCAGCCGACGCGCATCCGCCATCGGGGCGACAGCCAGCGATCGCTCTTCGATCCTGAGATGGGCGAACGATTGCCACTCCATATTCTACTGGTTGACGACAACACGACGAACCAGAAACTGGGTGTGCGCATTCTGGAACGGCTGGGGTACCGGGCTGATGTAGCGGCCAACGGCCTAGAAGCACTCCAAGCCCTCCGGCGTCAGCCCTACGATGTGGTATTGATGGACGTGCAGATGCCAGAGATGGATGGCATGGAAGCGACCCGGCGCATCCGGCAAGAGTGGCCGGGCGAGCAGGGACCGTACATTATCGCTATGACTGCCAACGCCATGCGCGAGGATCGAGAGCAATGCCTGGCCATCGGTATGGATGACTATATTAGCAAACCCGTGCGCGTGGAGGAGTTGATAGCCGCTCTGGTCAAAGCACGGCCCATCTCGGTGGAGGAAACAGAAGGTCGGCAGGCAACAGGGATGCCAGCAACAGTAGTGGTAAGCCACGATACGCGCACAGGCGACGAGGAGCAGGAATCGGTCGATCCCGTGCTTGACGCAGCAGCATTGGACAGTCTACGGGAGATGGTCGGCGGCGAGCCAGCGTATCTCGCCGAGCTCATCGACAGCTTCCTCGAAGATGCGCCGGGCCTACTTGCTACTATGCGCGACGGCCTGGCGCAGGAGGATGCAGCGGCTGTACGCCTGGCGGCTCACACCCTCAAATCAAACGGGGCCGACTTTGGTGCGATGCGATTCTCGGAGCTAAACAAATCCGTGGAGACCCTGGCTAGAGAAGGCACCCTCGAGGGGGCTACCGACCTAGTGGAGCAGATCCAGGCAGAATATGAACAGGTCAAGGTAGCACTGCAGGTAGTACGAGGGGAGTAACGATGCAAGAGGAACAGGGAGTGGCAGAGGGCAACGGTCATATCCTAGTGGTCGACGACAACCGGCTGAACCGACTCAAGTTATCGCGTGGTCTGGAACAACAGGGTCACGCCGTGGCATTGGCCGAAAACGGCCACCAGGCACTGGAGATGCTCCGTGATGAGCCCTTCGATGTGGTATTGCTAGATATCATCATGCCCGAGATGGACGGCTATGAGGTGCTGAGTCAGATCAAGAGCGACATAGCGCTGCGAGACATTCCCGTCATCGTCATCTCGGCCTTGGACGAGATGGAGAGCGTCGTGCGCTGCATCGAGATGGGGGCAGAGGACTATTTGCCTAAACCGTTTGATCCGGTGCTCCTCAAGGCAAGACTGAAGACGAGTTTGGAGAAAAAGAAACTGCGCGACCTAGAACGCGCTTACCTGCGACAAGAGATGATGTTGCGCCAGAGCGAGAAGCTGGCCACGCTGGGTAAACTGTGTGCGGGCGTAGCGCATGAACTGAATAATCCATCCGCTGCGGCCCAACGGAGTGCCAAGCAGTTGCAGGAAGCCTTCGCTCGCACTCAGGAAGCAACCCTATACATAGACCAATTCGGATTATCGGACCGCCAGGTAGAGGCTCTCGCCTCCTTGCACCAGCAGGCTCAGGAACGAGCCAACCACCCGGTGGAGTTGGATTCTGTCACCCGTAGCGATCAAGAGTACGAGTTGGAAAGCTGGCTGGACGATCACGGGATCGAGGAGCCATGGGAGATCGCGCACGACCTGACCCACCTCGGCTACGACAGGGAGCAGTTGGACAGGTTGGCCGAGAGGTTTACCGCTGATCAGCTTCCAACGGTGCTCGCCTGGCTCGGCATGACCTATACCGTTTACGCCCTTCTAAACGAGATTTATCAAGGAACCAGTCGCATATCCGAGATTGTCGAGGCGCTGAAATCCTACACTTTCATGGATCAGGCCCCCCTCCAACTCGTGGACGTCCACGAGGGGCTGAATAACACCCTGGTCATACTGCGTAGCAAGCTCAAACATGGCATCCAGGTGCGGCGCGAGTACGACCCCGCTCTACCCTCGATCCAAGCATACGGAAGCGAGCTCAATCAGGTCTGGACAAACATCATCGATAACGCTGCTGCCGCTATGGAAGAGCAAGGCGAACTTATCCTGCGTACCCGACAGGAAGGCCCATGGGTTGTAGTTGAGATCGAGGACAGCGGACCAGGCATTCCCGAGGAAATACAGCCGAAAATCTTCGATCCCTTCTTCACCACCAGGCCACCTGGACGTGGCACTGGGCTTGGCCTGAATATCACCCATAATATCGTGCAGAAGCACAAAGGGCAGATCAAGGTATATTCACAGCCCGGCAAAACCTCCTTCGAAGTCAAACTCCCCATCAACTTCGAAGCGTTACCGTAGCCACCATCAATACGCTTTGGCGAAGAGGGCGATTTCCTTGGCTTCCTCGCCTGTGTAGAAGCAGGTGCCGGTACCTTCCGGTTGGTCGAGGGGGAAGCAGCGGAGGGTGGCGCCCGTCTTCTCTTTGACCTCGCGCTCCTGCTCGTCGTTGCCGGCCCACCACACACGTGCCCACTGATTGTTCGCGATGAACTCTGTGAATTCATCCCAGCTATTGACATCGATGATGTTGCGGTCGCGGAACGCCGTGGCACGCTGGAGCAACGCGCCCTGAATGTCGTCAAGCCACTCGCGGGCCTCATCGGCAACCGCATCGACCGAGATACCGAACTGCTTGCCCTCCTTGCCAGGACGGTCACGGCGCGCCAAGACGACCGCATTCTTTTCTACGTCGCGCGGCCCGATCTCGATACGGAGCGGCACCCCCTTCAACTCCCACTGGTTGAACTTCCAACCGACAGTATGCTGCTCACTTCGGTCGCTCCTGACGCGGATACCCGCCTCTTGGAGTGTACGCTCCACCCGGTCGACGAGCTCCAGCACAGGCCCCTTCTCCTCCTCTTTCCGCCAGATAGGAATGATGATAGCCTGGATCGGGGCGAGACGTGGCGGCAAGATGAGCCCATTATCGTCGCCGTGTGTCATGATGATGCCGCCGACCATGCGCGTACTGAGTCCCCACGAGGTCTGCCACACATACTCCAGTTCGTTCTCCTGGTTCAAGTATTGCGTCTCGAACGCTCGGGCGAAGTTCTGGCCCAGATTGTGGCTGGTGGCCGATTGAAGCGCCTTGCCGTCGCCCATCATCGCCTCGATGGTATAGGAGCGAACCGCACCGGCGAATTTCTCGATGTTCGACTTGCGGCCTGGGATGACCGGGATGGCCGCCTCGTGCACCGCAAAATCGGTGTAGACGCCGAGCATCCGGAGGGCCTCCTCTTGAGCCTCCTCCTCCGTGGCGTGCGCGGTATGCC
>JALZCF010000491.1 GCA_030863245.1 Chloroflexota bacterium | reverse complement strand
TCCCCAGCTATCCCGTTCGGCTTGGAGGGAGGCAGTCGATGCCTCCCGTAATGAAGCCATTCCGTGCTCCCCGCTCTCTGCTAGGTGGGGCCTGAACAGAGCTGCACCGAGCCGACAGGAGATACTGTAAGAACAACCGATCCCGCATTGATAGGGTCAAAAGCACCCGCGGGTACCGAGAAGGTGGACTAGCGCGGCAGCCAACTCTGAACTCCTTTCGCGGAGAAGGTGGGCGACGCACATCAGCAGCGGGGAATGGGTTTGGGTGCCTGCCTGATGTCTGGTGACGATTCTAAGACGATCTCAAGACGCTCATGTGGTACAATAGGTAGGCAACTGGCGCAGAGTCGTGCTTGATGAAATAATAATGGGACGGCTGATGACAGGCGCACGAGGTGGCTGTTAGTGGACAATGGTGAAGAGGGCAGATAGATGACCGACGTACCCCATGAATCTGATAGGCCGGGTAAAGCGAGTTTTACTGCTGGGAGTTGGGCAACGGTGGTCGTCGCCATGTGTCTCCTGGCGCTCGCGGCCGCCTTTGTCTGGCTCCAGCTCACGTCCCCCTCCGATGGTGCTCGGCTGGAACCTGGCGAGTCGGTATGGCGGCCTAATGGCGTGGTGGTGACAGCCCTTGGCGAGCAGCCGGGTGGTCTGCGGGAGGGGGACCTAGTCGTCGCCGCTGCCGGGCGGAGGATGGAAGAGTGGGCGCAGGCATTCTTCGAGCCGGGCGCCCCACGACCACGCTGGCAGGTTGGCCAGAGCGTGTCGTACACGGTGCTGCGCGACGGGCGGCCCGTGGAACTTGAGGTCACTCTCAGCCGATACCACTTAAGTGCCGTGCTCACGCGTAATTGGAGCACGATCCTCTTTGCCTTCGTCTCGCAGATCGTGGCGACCTTTGTGTTCCTGCGCCGGCCTCGTGAGCCGGCCGCACGGGTCCTCTTGCTGTGGGCGGCGGCGCTTATGAGCGCCACAACTTGGTCGCTTGGCCTACAGGTGGATGACCTCGTGGGCGGCGTTGGCTTCTGGCTCTACATGGCCACCTCAGGTGGTGCTTACCTGCTCTTCTGGCTGGCGGCGCTCCACTTTGCCCTGGTCTTTCCCCAGCCGCATGCCCTGCTTCTACGCTATCCCCGGCTCCTCTGGATCTGGTACACACTCCCGTACGGGCTCTACTTGGGTTACCTCGTCGCGCTGCGCCACAGAGCAGCTAGTACCTTGACGTGGATCGGTCAGTGGATTCCGGCCATTAGCCCCTTCGCCGTTGTCTCGTTAGTCTTGGTGATAGCCCTGGTTATCCATGGTTACCACAGTAGTTATGATCGCACTACGCGTCGCCAAGCTCGCCTGGTCGTGTATGCGTCGATGGTGAGTGGAGGGGGAGGACTCCTCTTGTGGATTCTGCCTCCGCTTGTGCTAGGCTATTCCCTCATTCCCGCGAGTGCCCTCGGGCTGTTGCTTGTGCCCTTCCCGGTGGCGCTGGCGATCGCCATCTTACGGCACCAGCTGTTCGATATCGACGTCGTCATCAGTCGGACTCTCCTCTACGGCACCCTCACTGCGGTGCTAGCATTAGTCTACTTGAGTAGTGTGGTGCTGCTGCAATCCCTCTTCCGCACCCTTACCGGCCAGACTTCCAACCTCGCGATTATCGCCTCGACCCTCACCATTGCCGCACTCTTCAATCCGCTGCGGCGTCGCATCCAGGCCTTCATTGACCGGCGTTTCTACCGTCGGAAGTACGATGCGGAGCAGGTGCTCGCAGCCTTTGGCCAGGTGGTGCGCGACGAAGTCGATCTAGACACGTTGACGGGGGAACTGGTACGCGTCATCGAGGAGACGATGCAGCCGGCGCACATCTCCCTCTGGTTACGCAGCGATACGCCATTGCCGAGCCAGGATCGAGAGGTGGCGGAGCCGTGAGCCACTTGCGGAAGGCGGATACCGGATCGCGGATTGAACGAATGCGAGTTGCAGCTCCCGTCCGCCTTGCGCATTCCGCTCTTCCAATGGGAAGGGGGCTTGGGTAGGCAATGGAGAAACAGGTGTAGGAGAGAAAGCTGTACGCGTCTAGACATCGGCCGTCGCCCCTAGCCAGTTTGGTCACCTCTCCACTCCTCACGCTAGAGCACATCCCTCGGGAAGACGGTAGCCAACCAAGATTGCAAGGTTGCAAGATTGCAAGATTGCAGAGGGGGTCAGCATGCAATCTTGGTTGCAACCTTACCCCGAGCCACCTTCCTCCCTGACACCTCGTACGTCGTCAAGCCCCATTGATGGGGCGCCGCTCACGTAGCCCCGGCACTTCATGCCGGGGCGGTTCCCGCTGACCAAGCGCGTCCTTCTACCCAGTCCCACTCGCTGATCCTGCCCACCAACTCCGCCCTTTCCTACCTGGCATGGTGCCGACATCCGGATCGCAGCCCAATCATGCCATCTTCCAAGATTCCAAGATTCCAAGATTCCGCAGGGGGTAGCATGAAATCTTGCATGGAATCTTGCCATCATGGGTTCATAGTCCACGGAGCGGTGGGATGAACTCGCTACCTCGCTTGGGCCGGGCTCCGTGTACACCGATTATGTGGTAGTGGGCGAGACCCAATAAGATGGCGGCGGGCATCGCCCCCGCCCATGCGCTTCGATGGGACATGTTGCAGGCTATATCCTGAGGCCGCCGTTGGGTGCAAGGTTAAGCCGTCGAAAGGGTAATGAGCGTTACTTCTCTGTCCGCTTCCAGATTGAAGTCCGGCCCTGCCCTCCACCGGCATGCCCATATGGAAGAGCATTTCTACCACAAGCGAAGAGAGGTTCGTAGTAAACACTTTAGTGTTCGTGAGGCGGACGAACACTAAAGTGTTTACTACGAACCTTTAGGGCGTTTCACAGCACAACTGGTATAGTAGGTATAGCCCAACGGGTAGAAAAGCAACGCAGGGTTGCAGGGGGAGAGTAGGATGTGCTAGGGTAAGGGCAGGAGGTACAACGATGCCAGAGACTCTGCAGCATGATATGGGTCCAGACGTACGACATGAAGAGGTATCGATGGAGCCTTCTCTTCTCGCAACGAAACTACGGATTCCTCCCCAACCCCTTCATGTGGTGCACCGCGCCCGGCTCATGGACTCCCTCGAGCGCGGTATCCCTCACTACAAGCTTGTCAAGGTCTCGGCACCGGCCGGTTATGGGAAGACGACTCTACTTGCCGAGTGGGCACGTTCGAGCCGCTTCCCGATTGCCTGGCTATCGATCGGCGAGGAGGATAATGACCTTGAACGCTTCCTCCGTTACCTACTGGCAGCGTTGGAGAAGGTTCAGCCGGGTGTCAGGGAAAGTCCCTTGGGTCTGCTCCTTGGTGGAATGTCCCCGGACAGCAAGGCGGTCTTGGCGGCTTTCATCAACGTGGCCAACGATGTGCCCGACCATCTCGTCTTTGTCCTCGACGATTATCACCTGATTGAAGAGCAAGCGATCCATGATGCGCTGACTTACCTGCTCGATCATCTGCCACCAGTGCTGCACCTCGTGCTGGCCGGGCGCGGGGAGCCACCGCTACCTCTGGCCCGTTACCGCGCCCACCAGGAGATGCTGGAGTTTGGAGCCAGGGATCTACGCTTCTTACGGGAAGAAACGAAAGATTTCTTGAATGAGCGGATGGGGCTTGATCTGGCCCCTGAAGAAGTAGAGGCTCTGCAGGCGCAGGTGGAAGGGTGGGTTGCTGGTTTACAATTGGCGGCGCTGACGCTCCGGCAGCGCCTGCCAGAGGTGGACAGGTCTGTCATCAGCGGTCACCACCGCTTCATCGCCGATTACCTCCGCGAGGACGTTCTTGCTCCCCTGCCAACTGATGTGCGGCAGTTCCTGCTCCGGAGCAGCATCCTGGATCGCCTCTGTGGACCGTTATGCGATGTGGTTACCGGGAAGGAAGGCGCACAGGAGATGCTGGAGCTCCTGGAGCGAGAAAAGCTCTTTCTCGTGCCCCTAGACGATAGCCGCAAGTGGTTCCGCTATCATCGTCTCTTCGCCGACTTTCTCCGTGAAGAGCGGAAACGGCGCCACTCAGATGAGATGGTGGCCGAAGGCCATCGGCGCGCTGCCCGTTGGTATCTGGCTCATGACCTGCCGGAGCAGGCCTTCCACCACGCGGTTGAGGGGGAGGATGTTGACCTCGTGCTTCGCATTTTCGAACGCTATATTCAGGCAAAGCTGACAGGCGGCGAGTTCAAGGTGGTGAAACAGTGGCTCGACTCCCTCCCGCATGCGTGGCAGGCCGATTACCCGATGATCGGCCTCGTCCGGACGGGCTTCCTGCTCTTCACCGGCCAGCTCGACGCCTGTGTCCGCTGCATCGAGGACGTTGAAGAGCGGCTGGTGGCTGCCGAGACAGATGAGACGCGCCCGCAACTCGCGCGGGTACACGCCGTGCGCTGCTCCATTGCCTGCTTTCAAGACGATCTGGCGCGGGCCGAGCGGTTTGCTGGCCAGGCCTCCCAGGATTTGGCAGAGGAGGACCATCTCTTTCGAGCGATAATCTATGGCTCGCTTGGCGACACCTACCGCCGGCATGGTCACTGGGGGGAAGCGAAAGAATGCTACCTTGAACTGCTTGACTTCATCGACGACCCTGCCTTCCGTGTGCAATCCGTGCATGTGTTTGGCGCCCTTGCCGATCTCGACCTGAGACAAGGTCGGCTCCAGGATGCAGCCAGCTACTGGAGGAAGGCGCTGGCAGCCATCCAGGAGCGGGAGACCTGGGGCCGCCTTCCGCTCCCACTCACCGGCTGGGTGTACATCCGGATGGGTGAGATTCTGTACGAGTGGAACCAGCTGGCAGAGGCCAGAGAGCACCTGTCTCGCGGGCTCGACCGGGCTGAACTGGGCGGCGACGTGCGGGCGATGATCAGTGGTTACCTGATTGCAGGTCGCCTGGAGCTGACAGAAGGCGACGTCGAGGCGGCGGCGGAGTACCTGGAGCGGGCGCGTCCGCTGGTGGAGAGCGCGCACTTTTTCCACTGGATCAGTCGCTTCGAGCGCTTCCAACTGGAGGTATGGCTAGCGCAGGACAGGCTGCGGGCTGCCGTCCATTGGGCCGACGAGATGTTGCAGGGCGCTGCGCTCGAGGAACGACCGGAAAGCGAGGTGGCGCAACTGACCATGGCGCGCGTGCTGATCGTTAAAGGGGATGGGCCGTCCCTGGAGCGGGCGCTGGCGCTGCTTGGATCTCTGCTGCGGGCGGCGGAAGCTGAGGGCCGGACGGGCATCTCGATCGAGGCCCTGGCGCTTCAGGCCATGGCCCACTGGCGACGCGGTGATAGGATCGCTGCGATGACCTCGCTGGAGGGTGCCCTGCGGCTGGCTGAACCAGAGGGGTACGTGCGCCGCTTTGTAGATATGGGGCTGCCGATGGCTCGCCTGCTGCAGGAAGCCGGCTCCCGTGACGTCATGCCGGACTACGTGGAAACGCTGCTGGTGGCCTTTAGCGATGTCTCTCTTACTC
>JALZCF010000483.1 GCA_030863245.1 Chloroflexota bacterium | reverse complement strand
CTCGAGCGCAACTGGGTTACTCGCCCGAGGACACCGTTGTTCTCTACTTTGGTTCCCCGGCTCCGCTGCGCGGGCTTCACACACTCGTCCGGGCGCTCGGACGAGCGCGGCAAACGGATCCCTCCCTCAAGCTTCTGATCCTGAGCCGCCGGCGTGCCGACGAGCTCGTCGCCGCAGATGCTGAGCTCAGGGAGGTACTCGACGCAAGCGATGTGAAGGATCACGTCCAGGTGGTGAGTGGATTCCTCCCGACGTTTGCGCTCGTGCGGCACGTGGCAAGTAGCGATATCGTGGCCTTGCCGTTTGAACTGGTTCCGTCAGACGCTCCGCTTAGCCTACTAGAGGCCCGGGCGCTTGCGAAACCGGTGGTGACAACACGGGTGGGGTGTCTGCCGGAATTGGTGGCCGGGGGGCCACACTACCTCGCTGAGCCAGGCGACCCCCACTCCTTAGCGCAGGGTCTCATCCATGCAACGAAGGAGGTACAGGAAGGAAGGCGAACGCAGGGTGAACGCGCAGGGAATGATCGAGCACGCCACCCAATACGAAGCTGGCAACAAATGGGGGAGGAATGGTCACAGTTCGTCCAGGCCGTGTAGAAAACAGAGAGGTACCGTCGTTCATCTATATCACGGGGTGCGATGGCACGGGCAAAACAACGCAGGCGAGGTTATTGATCGATCACCTGCAGGCATTAGGCGTGCAGCCGAAGCATCTGTGGCTTCGCTTTCCCTTCCTGCTGAGCATCCCGCTCCTTGCCTATGCTAGGTGGCGAGGCTACAGCTGGTACGAGGAAGCCGACGGCACTCGCCATGGCTACTGGGAGTTCCAGAACTCTTCCCTGCTGCGTGCCCTGTTGCCCTGGACCCTGCTGGTGGATGCGGCCCTCGCCGCCCTCATCAAGATCTACGTGCCGCTTGCCTTAGGCAGAACGATCGTGTGCGAGCGCTTTGCACTGGACATGGTGGTCGATCTCTCGGTCGCTTTCAAGGAGGTGGGATTTTATCGCCGGCTCCCGGGCAAGCTGTATCGCCAGCTCCTGCCCAAGGATACTAGGGTCATGATTCTCGATCTCGACGTGGACACCATCCGAGCAAGACGGCAGGATCTACGAGTGGACCGCCGTCTGGAGGATCGCCTGCAAAGCTTTCGCACGATTAGCTCGGCCTATGCGTTACCTGTGCTACCAAGTACCCGACCGGCGGCCGAGGTTCATCGCTCTCTCTGTGAGCAAATCAGTACAACAAGTGAGGGATAAGACAGTGGCGACCTATGGCAAAGTCAAGTTCGAGACGCTCCAGCGCCTCCTGCGCCATCCGCTTGCGGCTTTGGCCTCGCACTGGGTGTTTCAGGGTCTGCTTTATATGGATACCACGGAGCGACGGTTTAAGATCGCACTGGATGCGTTACTAACCTTAGTCGGGGTCAAGCTCATGGAGAACAGGTTGCCCCAGGCGCTAAGCGTGCCGGTCGCGTTTCTTAGCGCCCACACATTGAATTTCCTGCTGAATGGCCAGTTATGGGGCGTGCTAAAGCATTATGGTTTTGTCAATCAATCGTATGATACCTTTGATCGGTACGCGCAGGAGCTGGAGGCAGGATTGAAACGTGAACCGAGTATGGCGTACGCAGCAATGTACGGGAGCCTCAGTCGCACCGGTTGGACACCCGCTTCCGACCTGGACCTGCGGTTGGTACGCCGGCCGGGGTACCGAAACGCCTTCCGAGCCTGTTTTTTCGTGCTCCGCGAGCGCGCTCGCGCCCTGTTCCGGCGCTTTCCCTTGGATATCTACGTGTTCGACAATTTCTCTGCACTCAAGCGGATGCGCAACGATGAGCCCCCGATTGTATGGCTCGATCGCAGGGTGGAGGGTGAAAAGTGAAGGCAGAACATCTGTGGAGCAAGAGCAGTGTTATTCCTTTCTCACGGAAGGAAAGCGTACCCAATGGATTTGCGGTTGCCCTGAAAGGGCTCCTACTTGATGCCCGATTAGCGACCTGTATGTTCCTCCTGTCCGGCGTGTGGGCGCTGGCAACCGCCGGGTACCTCAACCAGGGCTATCAGGATAGTTGGGTGCTCGATGGGATAGTGGTCCCGTTCAGCCTCTTCATCCTGAGTTACTTCGTTGCGCTATATCAGACGGAGCGCTTGGAGCGAGTGGCCATCCTTACTGCGCTGTTTGCCTTCTTGCTTAACGCGGTTCCGGCCCTGAAGTATGTAACGCCCTACTTGTCTACAGTCGATACGGCTACCCATATTTCCATGATACGCACGATCGCCGCCACCGGACAGGTGGAGCAGGCGACTGCGTACACCAACACACCGGCCTTTCATGCCCTGGTGGCACTGCTCGCCGGATGCTCCGGCCTGTCTCTCGAGTTCTGGTCTCGGGTCATCCCGGCTTTTCTTGGGAGCACAATACCGCTGGGCTTCTACATGTTAGGCACGCGAATGGCCCTCCCAGCGGAACTGTCGAAGATCACCATCATCCTTTCCGCTTTGTGCCTGCCCAACCTGCATACCCTGAATGGCACGAATCTCGCCTCGCCACTCTTTGTATCGGTCGTCGCCATCCTCTTCCTCCCCAAGATAGACCGCTCGGGAGGGGTATCCAGGATCGCATGCACCCTACTGCTACTCTTGCTCATCGCGCAGATGATTGTGTGGCATCCTGGCACCTCTCTCCTGATGCCATTTACTTTTCTCATGCTGGGGTTAGTCGAGTGGCTAGCTCCCAAGGATCTTTTTCTTCCCCACTCGCGCGCGTTCGTGCAGACCAGCATCCTGGCTCTCATCGGAGCCGTCGCCTATTGGATCTTTGATGCGAGGTTCATCTTCCATGCCCTGGTAGAGAATATCAGCATCGCATTGCAGGCCGACACCTCTCCGAACCTCATACCCACCCGGCTCTCCCAGCTCTCCCTTGCAGACCGCGCCCTGATTGGACTTCTCTACCATGCGAGAGATGGGATCGTCCTCTCTCTGGCTCTGCCTGGCCTGTTCCTTCTGTTCAAGGAGAGGCGCGATCGGTGCCCGTCTAGAGCGCTCCGGACGTTCGGCTTGGCATGGCTGGCCTTTGCCCTATTGCTCCTCCTTATCTTTGGAATCGATTTTGGCTCTCAAGGATACCGGCGCTTCCTGATTTACATGGTTGTCCTGAGTCCACTTCTCGGCGCTTATAGTCTATGGCGAATGACGCAGCTCGTGCACGTGAAGGTGGGATGGGTGCATGGCAGGGGTAGCGTTGTTGTACTACTCGCTGCTCTGTTTGCCGTGGGGATGGTCCAACTATACCCCTATCAGCCCATCGTTCCCTCCTTTTCGGGAGGTGATGCTCCAGCAGACAGGACGCCTGCAGTCTGGCTGCACCAGGTAAATTCGATGTATCAATACTATATGCTGCGTTTTGCCCACCGCCGCCTCCCGTCTGACACCCAAATCGTGGCAGATTACGTGGGGTACCAGCAGAGTAGATTGTTCTTTGGCTTCGAAGCTCGTAGTCGGCTGCGGCAGACCACCAATCAGGAGTCCGTGCCCACCTTTCTCACGCTCCACCGACCCGGCAAGGCCGGAGGGTACGTCGAGAAGGCAGAGTACCGCTCGGCCCGTACGATAGAACAGTGGCGGACAGACCCAAGAACTAGCCTTGTCTATGACAACGGGGAGTCTTTTATCCTGTACTACCCGGAGAATGATCGCACGCCCTTTTCCCTGGAGAGATAGATATGGCAGTCGCGTTACAGAGTCTGAGCGATATCGTTCGAGTGTTTTTTGCGTCATTCATCATCCTGTACGCACCGGGATGCGCCCTGAGCTACTGTCTCTTCCCGGAGAAAGCCCTCGATAGAGTTGAAAGAGTGTTCGTCTCTATCGTTGCCAGCCTCGCATTAAGCAGCCTCATCGCCGTCACGCTACTAAAGCTAGCGGGGGGATTGACACCGACGAATTTCCTGCTCGTGGTACTGGCCCTAACAGGCGTCTTTGCACTTGGCGCTTCCTGGCAAGTGGCGGACACCTCCTTGGTCCATTCCGCTAGAACCCTATTCGGGCATCCCTACCACCTTGCGCTACCACTCCTGTTTGTCCTCCTCCTGATTGCTGTGAGCGGAGGTGCGTTATTCCACACGCCGTCGGCCGCGGACGTTACAGAATTCTACATTTTGCCGGACGAGATGGAAGAGGTTCTCGAGGGGCAGTGGGATGGGGCGGAGCCGCTCCTCATCCCGGTTGGGATCGCCAATCACACTAGTAAAACGGCATCCTACCGTATCGAAGCATGGGAAGGGAACACCAAGCTCTGGGAGCGACCGAGCGTATCGGTTCCTTCCGGCACGGCCTGGCACTCCAGCATCTCGCTCCCTCGCTCGAGTCTGACGCATGCTACCGACGTGAGACTTCTCCTGTATCCCGATTCTTCGACTGCACCAGCGGATGACGGTTGTACCAACATGTCAGATCGGCTCTACATATGGTCAATAAGTCTGGAAATGGAACTGTGGTGGTGCCCTTCTAGGCCCGGGCAACATGACCAGCTGTCCGGACTTTCCGTATCGAGTGACCTTGACATCGCGCGACCGCTAGCCGAATTACGCTTACGCCTACCAGAAAAGTAATACCTACCGGACTATCCCTTATGATCTCTGAGATCGCTAGCACCCGCGGGTTCTCTTCCATCCGGAGTCATCTGCAAGACTCGCTCTACCTGAACAGCTACCTGATCATGGCCATGCGGCTGGTGGCCTCGGTGAGCGGCCTGCTCTTCTGGGCGCTTGCCGCGCGCATATTGGCAGAACAGGATGTGGGCCTTGGCTCGAGCATCGTGGCAGGCGCTATGTTACTGGCAGGACTCTCCCAGATTGGCCTAAACTACTGTTTGGTGCGATACCTGCCCCAATCCAAATCCCCCCATCAACTGATCAATGCCTCGGCAGGGCTTGTCACCATCCTATCGCTGGCGTTGTCTCTCTTCTTTGTTTTGACGCTCAGCTTCTGGTCCCCTGCCCTTCTCCCACTCCGCGCACGGGCCATCCTGTTGCTCTCTTTCATCACGTTGATTGTTGGCACAGCGCTTCTACAGCTTCTTAACTGGACGTTCTTTGCGAGGCGGAAATCTATCTTTCCGCTCGTGATCAATACCGTTCAATCCGTCCTAGCGATCGTCCTGCTCCTTCTCTTCAGTCGCTACCGCCATAGCTACGAGTCCGTTCTGTATGCCTACTCGTCGTCCATGATGGCTGGCCTGCTGCTCTCCGCGATCGTCTTCCTGCCTCGCTCCCAGGCCGGATACAAACTCTCCCTCACGCTCCCAACCACCGTCCGGCCACCGTTTGTCACCTACGCCCTCTCTAGTTACCTTGCGGACCAACTGCAGCGCGCTCCTGATACAATCATGACCCTGCTAGTCGTGAACGTCCTAGGTCCCAAAACAAGCGCCTACTTCTTCATTGTGTGGTCCATCGCGATGGGTCTTCGGGCCCTGGTTGGCTCCCTCTCTCTCTCTCTCTTCACCGAGGGCGCCAATAACCGCGACATGTCCGCCGAGTACGCACGGAAATCCTTGAAAATGGGCCTATTCTATACCGCGCTTATCACGCTCGGCATGGCACTGTTCCACAAATTGATCCTGATCTCTTTCGGCCCTACCTATGTCGAGCGTGGCAGCACACTTCTCATCCTGCTGGCCGCGTCAATCATCCCGAACATTATCGTTCTTCTCTACATGAGCCTCCTCCGCATCCGCGACAGGCTCAAATCCCTCCTATCCACTGCAGCACTCGATCTCATCCTCGGCCTACTACTGAGCTACCTATTAATGAACCAACTTGGACTCATTGGCGTAGGTGTTGGCTGGCTCACGTCAAGAATTATTATGGCATGCTACGCCGCGCTGATGTGGAAGTGGCAGAACCTCAACCAGCTAACGACACCTCACGTGAAGTTCACGCACCACCTGTGCGACGCACATCCGCGCAGCGCACCACACACTACGCACCATGCAACATGCAACATGCAACACCCAAGCCAAGTTGAGATTCACACATCGACACAACACAGTACTGGAGATAACCAATGACACATGGCATCGTAAAACTCATGGTGATCGGGCTAGATGGAGCAACCTTCGATGTCATCGGGCCCTTAATGGAGATGGGCAAGCTACCCCATCTAGGGCACCTCATGTCGCGGGGCGCGCATGGGACACTGAGGAGCATCGTGCCGCCCGTAACGGGTCCTGCCTGGCCCGTCCTCGCCACGGGAAAGAATCCAGGGAAACTGGGCCTCTTTGACTTCGTAAACCGCCGTAGCCTGGAGGACTTCAAGCTGTTCCCAGTGGGGTCCCGTGATTTTGCTGGTCACACCTTCTGGGATGCTCTCAGTACCGCAGGGTATCGGGTTGGCGTATTCAACTATCCCGCGGTGGTGCCCGCCTACCATGTGAACGGGTGGATGGTATCGGGGCTCGGCGCGTCGAAACTCCACCAATATACCTATCCAGACGACTTAAAGCAGGAGCTTGATCGGGTTACCGGCGGGTACGAGTTCACCGTGTCCTACGGTCGCCCCAAATACGCAGCAAACTTGCCCTGGCTCGTGGAGGATATGAAAGATCTACTGGAGCGTCGTGTGTTGGCCCTAGAACATCTACTGCGCACCCGACCGGTTGACCTGCTTGCAGCAGTCTTTACCGTTTCCGATGTCGCCTCCCACACCCTCTGGCGCTTCTGGGACAACTCTGATCCTGGGTGGGATCAGCACCCCCATCATGAAGAGATGAGACAGGCGTTCATCGCTATCTGGCAGTCCCTCGATGCGGCCGTCGGCAGAATCCTCGACCATCTCGCCCCCGATGGCCACGTTCTCGTCGTCTCCGACCACGGTTTTGGGCCGAGCTACGGCGTGTTCCATGTCAACCACTGGCTGGAGCAAGCGGGCTATCTGGTACGGAATAACAGCCGCCTCGGTGCGGGAGGAAACAGGATTCGCGAGTGGCTCCTGAAGAAGACCGCCCCCCTTCTCAATCCCCTCTTTCGAAAACTAGAGGGGTCGAAGGCACACCACGCCTTACGTGCCTCTCTCCTACGCGAGATTGATCTCTCCCGCTCGAAAGCCTTCACCCTGGAAAACAGCGACAGCTGCGGGATGATCTATATCAACCGACAGTACGCCCGTCTCCACGGTATCCCTGAAGAGGCATTCGTGCGGGATACCCGCCAACAGCTCACGCAAGAACTCCACGCCCTGGCCCAGATCGAGGACCTAGACATACAGCTCTTCACGGGAGAAGAACTGTACCACGGCGAAAAGGCGAAGCTCGCTCCGGACATCCTCCTGATCGTCGACAACCTTCGCTGCAGCGTCAGCCCCCGCCTCGAGGGGCCCGTCTACGCGGACCGCCCTCACCACCCGCTCAAGTCCGGCACCCACCGCATGGACGGCATCCTGATAGCCGCCGGACCGCAAATCTCACGGGGCGAGATCCAAGTGGCAGACCTACAAGACATCGCCCCAACCCTGCTCCACCTCGCCAATGTACCAACCTCTCTTACGGCGGAGATGGACGGCCACATGCTCACCGAACTACTGAAACCAGACTCTCGCTCTCCACTAGCAACCAATTCAAACCTGCAAGCAGCATCGCCAACGCACCAGATCGAGGCAAACGAAGAAGAAGAAAGCATCGTCCTACAACGACTAGCGGATCTCGGATACCTATAAACCCAAGCCCCCACCACATGGGGAGGCCGCGCAACACGCAACACGCAACATGCAACATGCAACATGCAACACGTCAGGTCTCAAGCAATGATCGACTCCTCCTACATCCCAGAACGCAAGCCAAACCACATCCTCCTCTGGCTTGAGCGGTATGAGCTTGTGCTTCTAGCGCTTGCCACGCCACTCCTGCTGTTTCCAGGACGCTGGACGCTGCTGGGGCTCGTCATTATTGCCATATCCTGGATAGCTCGCCATCAGGTGCGCGGCGTCTGGACCATCCCTACCTATCTGGATCGGCCAATATGCGTCTTGTTTCTTACCCTAGGTGTCGGCATCGTCGTTTCCAGCAACCTTACACTCAGTCTGAACCGTGCTGCGGTGATGCTGCTCGGCGTTTTCCTCTTCTACGGGCTAGCAAACGGCTTGCGGAGCGAGCGCCAAGTCCTTGCGGTAGCGCTGGGTCTGGTACTGATGGCCATCGGTATTGCCCTGCTCGGTCTAGTCGGAACGGATTGGAAGCGGGGAACCCTCATCGAAATGGGATTCGCCTCCCAGATCTACAACGGGTTGCCGACCCTCATCAGAGGGGTACCCGGTAGCGGGGTGCCAACACAGAGTGAGCTGTTTAACCCGCGGATGGTCGCCGGCACCATGGCATTCCTGATCCCGGTCCCGCTCTCACTTCTCTTGTGGGGAGAAGGGCGGGCCTCTCGCATGTTGTCGCTCCTGGCCCTGCCCCTTCTCGGGATGACGCTCCTACTGACCCAGTCGCCTCAGGCTCTACTCGGGCTTGCAATAGGCCTCTTTGCTCTGGAAGTCTTGAAGAAGAACCTGCCTTGGTGCGCCGTACTTCTACTTCTCGCAGGTCTCCTGCTCCTATTTGTCCTCGTGTGGAACCTGTACCTGGCAAGTGCCCTTCCGCCCGCGCTGGTCGAACGCCTCGGGATCGGAGTCCAGGCGCGCCTCGAGATCTGGCAGCGAGCCCTCTACATGATCCGGGACACCCCCTTCACGGGCATCGGGCTTAACACCTTCCCCCTGCTCAACGATCGCTTCTATAGCCTGGTGCCCGATCGCACCCCTCATGCACACAACACCTTCTTGCAGACCGCGGTTGATCTCGGCATTCCAGGCCTCGTAGCTTTCTTAGCGCTCATTCTAATGTTCTTCCGCACCCTAAAGAGAACCTACACAGCCACTACCGACCACAACCATCGTGCCCTCCTGCTCGGCATTGCCGGGAGTGTAGCCGCCTGGCTCGGCTATGGACTGGCCGACGCACTGGTGCTTGGGCACAAAACGGCCATCGGTATCTGGGTAATGCTCGGCCTACTGGCTGCCCTCAACCAAAAACACCCTACCCCGACAAACCCATCCCCCGCTCATCACCGTGCAAAGACAACAAACACAAATGGCAGATCTGTAGGGGCAACCACAAGGGTTGCCCTGGCGGCGGTAGCTCTCCTATTGATTCCTGTCGTCGTTAGCACTCTTCTGTTAAACGCCAGCACACTACTATCTTATCGAACCGCGCACCAAGGCTCGGTAGAGCCCCCGCAGCGTGCAATCCAACTCATGGAAGAGGCAACAAGATGGTACGGCGCAAACAGCCGTGTGCACTACTTCCTCGGCCTCGCGGCCCGCCAGCGAGAACAGGACGTAGCGGCTCAAAACCACCTGAGCACGGCTATCCAGCTCGATCGCGGCGACTACCTCGCTCATTACCAACTCGGGCATCTCTATTATGAAAAGGGGCTCCTACAAGACGCTGTGATGCACTGGCGCCACGCAGGAGCCGCCCTATCCATTTATCGCGAGGCCAAATCGCACGATCGCGCCGGCCGTTCCCGCCAGGCCCTTCCACTTTACCAGGCCGCGGTCGCCCTGGACCCCGAACGGTACGATGCCTGGTATGGACTTGGAACAAGCTATGCCAACCTACAAAAGTGGGACCGAGCGATTAAAACCTTTCAAACTGCCATCACGAGGTTTCCAGACCGCGCGCCCAGCTACATTGCCCTCTCGACACTCCTGTATAACCAACGCGACGATCCTGACCAAGCCATTGTCGTCTTGACAACAGGACTAGAGCACATCTCGAATAACAAGTACCGCGCGGCACTCTATGAACGACTCGCCCGCCTCTATCTGTATCAGGGAGATAGCGAACTTGCTCTGGCAACAGCAGCCCAATCCATCTCATCCAATCCGGACTGTACCAGGTGCTGGACCGTGCTCGGAGACATTCACCGCGTTCAACATCACTACAGCCAAGCCAGAGTGGCCTACCACAACGTCCTGAACCTAGACCCGGCGAACGAAGCAGCACGACAACATCTCAAACAGCTGCCCGATAATTCTGACAACTGAGACCTTATTGCATGTTGCATGTTGCATATTGCATGTTACATGAATAGAGAGACGATATAACCCGGCACTGAACCCCAAAAGTTGAACCAGTAGGTGTTGTGGCTCGCGAACCTCGTCGGGGGTCTGGTAAGATAGACCACCAGACAAGTCAGGAGGTAGACGATGAGCAGACGCTACACACCGAAACTGAAGTTCCAAGTCGTGCTGGAAGTGCTGCGGGGCGAGAAGAATCACGCCCAGGTGGCGAAAGCATACGGGATTCATCCCAACACCGTGCGCAATTGGAAAGAGGCCTTTTTGGAGAAAGGACCCGAGCTGTTTGCCAAAGATAGCACAGTTGCTACGTACGAGCGGCGGATTGCCGAGCTCGAACAACTGCTGGGCAAGAAGGAGGTCGAGATTGCGCTGTTAAAAAACTTCTTGGGCCAGGCACAATGACCACCGAAGAGAAAGTCGAACTGGTGGCACGGGTCTGGCCAGCCTACGGTTTGAACCGGGCGCTGGCGGCGCTGGAGTTGCCAAAGAGCACCTGGTACTATCATCAAACGCAGAAGGTCGCCTATGAGCAGAAGTACGCCGCTTTGCGTCCCCAGATAGAAGCCATTGCGCGCGACCATCCGGAATACGGCTATCGGCGCACGACGGTCGAGTTAGGCGAGCGCTATGGCGTGCACGTCAACCGTAAAGTCGTCCAACGACTGCACCAGCTCTGGGAGCTGAAGCTGCTGCGCCAGCCACGCGTGCCGCCACCGAGTGGCATCTATCAAGCCATCCGGCAAGCGGGCGCGCGCGCCAATTTGGTGGCCAGCTTGACCACGATCGGGTTGTTTGCCGTTACCTACACCGACTTTACCGAACTGCGCTTTGCGGAGGGTCAACAGACAGCCTACCTGATCACGTTGCTCGGTCACCGCAGTAAGATGGCCTATGGCTGGGCGCTTGGCGGCTCGGCCAACACAGCCTTAGCGCTGCGCGCCTGGGCACGGGCCGTGACCTGTTGGCGCCAGCTCGGCGTCGCGCCCGCGGGCATGATCGTCCATCATGACCTGGATACGGTCTTCACCAGCCACGCGTGGACGGCCCACTTGTTGCTCAGCGATCACGTGCGCCTCTCCTACGCTTTGCAAGGCGCCAAAGACAACCCGTATATGGAGGCCTTCCACAGTCGCTTCAAGAGCGAAAATCACTCGCTGTTCTGGGAGGCCCCGGACTTACGGGCCCTCCGGACTGTCGCACGGCAACGCTTCGATTACTATAATACGCAACGACGTCATTCGGCGCTCAGCTATGTCGCACCGTTAACCTTCATTCAGCAACACAGGAGTTCCGCATGACCCACCTCATACCTGTGGAAAGCGTGGATAACTCAGACGACGAGTTACCCACACTTCCCACAGGCCGCCGACGACTATTTCAACAGACCTCAGGAGATTCACAAATTCCACAAGCTCTCCTGGTACAACTTTTGGGGTGCACCGCCCGGGAAAGAACCGAAGGCGGGCACGTGTGGAAGTTGCAGGAAACAACGTATCTTGACTACAAAGAACCGGATGAAAGCGCACCGTACCTGTTGCACAGATTGACTGAAGCAGAACAAAGGCGCAAGGAACGGGAATTCAGACAGACCTTGAAAGGGCAATGCTTGACCTTGCTTGAACAGTGCGACACGGTGACAACCAAGGAAGCGGCGAAAAGGCTAGATGTGAATAGGGGCACCGTGGGCGTATACCTGAAAGAATTAGTTGAAGAAGGGCGGGCAACCCGGCACAGAGAAGGACGTAGCTACGTGTACGAATTGGCAGAAGCGGCAGCTTAGAACTGTCGTTCCATAGTCCCAGAAAGCCGTAGGAAGCGTTCTAAGCGGCGTAAGGGCATACCTAGGGTCTAGTACCTGTTTGGCCTAGAAACGTCACAGCGGGCGTCTGACTGACTTACAGGGACATTCTAGGCTTGGTCTTTGTTTACAGTACAGATTATTGGACACATAGAATATCAGTAGCACGAAGCAGGAAGGCGGGCACGGTGGCAAAATGCAACGATAGTTCACAGCTATTGCTGTCACTTTGCCCGTTTTTATTTTGGCGATGCTTACAAACACCTAAAAACTGTTAGATTAAATTTCTAGGGTAATTGACCGTAGAAACCCATTCTAGGGCACTTAGATGCACTTGTCATCCAAATAGCTGTTAGATAAAAAGTCATGCTAGGT
>JALZCF010000469.1 GCA_030863245.1 Chloroflexota bacterium | reverse complement strand
CAATGAGCCTACGTGAACGGGTGGCGGAGGAGCATCGAAGGGCGGCGGAGGTGAATGAATGAGCATTGAATTGCATGTTACCAATCGCTTTCCAGAGTTTGATGATGCCGTCCCACCTTCGATGTTGGAGCTTTTTCAGCAAGTGGTGAGTGTACCTAATGCACAACCGTTCACACATCAAGCAGAAAGCTTCCGAGTGCACCATGCGCTTTCCGAGACTTTGCTTGTTGCTGGCACGGCAGCGGGCAAAACACTAGCTGCAGCAGTGCTCATCTTCGATAAGCTGCGGTGTGGCCTCATCAAGAGAGTCTGTTTTGTTTATCCAACCATCGCTTTGATGGAGGATCAGCGTCGAGTGTTATCAGGTTTGGTCAAGGTCATGGGGTGGGAACCTGATGAGGTTATCGGACAAATACAGGGCGGCATGCCGCGGTGCGCACTGATAGCTGCTCTGAACCGCCCAGTAATCATCGCTACGCCCGATGCACCATATTGGTTCTTCCGCAAGAATGTGAAGTATTCAACTCGAGTTTTGCGATCGGGTTGACGGACAACTCGCTTGAGCAGTAGAATGGAACTCAAACGCTCGTTGAGATGACTGTTCCAACGTGACAGTGAGATAATTCAGCCGCTTGAGGTTTCGGCTAACGGTGCAATAGAGCCAACAAGAGGACTTGTCTGGCGAAGGACGCCTCGCTTGCCAGCTCCTTTGGCCTGCGTCAAGCTTGCTGCTCCAGTTTGGTCAGTGGAGAAGGCGCACAAGATGCAGATTTTATCAACGGCCATGACGCCCCCTTTGCGCGGCCTGGTTTCAACGGGAAGCGAGGCTATGTTGTGTTGGCATTGGCTATGGATTTTCTGATAATCTCATTCCTCGGACCCGCCCACTGGCGAGATAGTTGTGGCAGGAATCGACATACATCCTGGAATATGGCAAGCTTTCTCTTGAGGTTGGATTTTTCGTAAAATCTACAAGAACCCTATGGTGAGCGAGCAGAGGGAGGAGGCACTGGAGCAGTGGATTAACCAAGCCATCGAGGGACGCATCCCTCCGTTCCGCACGGTTATGATGGGCGTATACCGCGACGAAGTGGTCGGATGAGGCACATGCGCCTTTCGGTCAACCTGATCATCAGAATTGGCGATGAGCCAGTATTATCTGGCCAGCCGCACGTAGAAGAGGCATAGGAGGATTGTGACAAGTAAGACAAGCGCACTCCCGATCTTGAGAGTGAAGCCGGACGACATTGCGCCACGGGTACTTGTGGTCGGTGATCCGCGCAGAGCGGCGGCAGCGGCTGCGCTGTTGCAGGATGCCCGGCAGGTTGGAGAGAATCGGGAATATGTCACTTACACAGGCTCCTTTGAAGGAACAATGGTGAGCCTGTGTTCCCATGGCGTAGGAAGTGCAGGCGCCGCGGTGGCCTTCGAGGAGCTTGCTCGTGCGGGGGTGGACACCATTATCCGGGCGGGCACCTGTGGTGCCATCCAGGGTGGGATGCAGGATGGAGAAGTGGTCGTTGCCACCGGCGCTGTGCGGGACGAGGGACTCACCCCCCGCCTCATCCCGCTTGGATATCCTGCCGTCGCAGATTACCAGGTGATCGAAGCGCTTATGAGGGTAGCCGAGCAAACAGGTGCTGCTGTCCATTCGGGAGTGGTCCTCACGAGCGATCTCTTTTATCCTTCTGAGGCGCTCGGGCCTGTGGATTGGCGACTTTGGCAGGCGGCCCGAGTGGTGGCCGTGGAGATGGAACTCGCCGCGCTACTCATTGTAGCAGCCCTGCATGGGATGCGCGCGGGTGGCATCCTTACCATCGATGGCAACCCGACACGGAGTGCACAGGACATGAGCGAGTACGACCCGCATCGCACCGTGGTGCAGGTAGGCGTCTCCACCATGCTCCAAATTGCATTGGGTGCCTTGAAGACGCTCTCCCAACAGACGTGAAGGAGGTGAAGCGACAGAACAAAAAAAGGTTACGGGACTACGATGACTCACATGAAGGAGGAGAAAGTTGATGAAAGGGTATCGCTATCAATGGTTGTCGGCGCTGCTTGTTGCCATCGCACTGTTCCTTGGAGCCTGTGTCCAGGGCACGCAACAAATAGAGCCAGAGGAGGCTGCAGAGGGCGAGACAGAAGCGGAAGTCGAGGAGGAGATCGAGGTCGAGGAGGACGTAGCAGACCAGGAAGAACCGCTCAAATTCGCGTACGTATCTCCCGATCCACTGGGCGTGAACGCTTTTCTGATCATGGGCCAGAGCGGCATCGAGGCTGCCGGTGAGCAGTGGGGCGCGGAAACCCAGGTCCTGGAGAGTGAAGACCCAACGACGCGTGTCGAGAACGTGCGGGCGGCGGTGAATGAAGGGGCCGACATCGTGATGGTGCTAGGCTTCGAGTTCAACGATATCATCCCTCAGGTCGCGGCCGAAGCACCGGAGGTGGAATTCCTGATCGTCGACCAGTGCATCGAGGATCCGCCGCCCAATGTGCACTGCGCTGTCTTCCGCGAGCACGAGGGCGCCTTCTTGATCGGCGTGGCTGCCGCTTCGTTGAGCGAGACGAACCATGTGGGTGCGATCGGTGCGCTGGATATCCCCTTCCTCCACCGGTACACCGATGGATTTGCCGCGGGTGCGCGATATGTCAACCCCGATATCGAGGTGGATACGCTCTGGGTAGGGGGTGACAACCCCTTCTCCGATCCTGCACGTGCGAAGGAGCAGGCCCTGGCGATGGCCGCCAACGGGGCCGACCAGATCTTTGCCGCCACAGCGGCTGGCAATTTCGGTATCTTTGAGGCGGCGGAGGAACAAGACTTCTTTGCCTACGGGGTGGACGTGAACCAATGCCCCACAGCACCTGGCCACGTGGTGGATAACCTGCTCAAGCGGGTTGACGTGGTGGTGGTTCAGGCCATCGATGCCATCATGGAAGGAACGGAAGAGTCGGTTTTTGTGTACGGTCTGGAAGAAGACGGTATCGGGTTGGTTGCCCTGGATGCAGAGGAGCCCGCCGAAAGCCAGTGTGTGATCATGGAGCACCCCGAAGTGATCGAGCGGCTCGCAGAAGTAGAGCAGCAGATCATCAGTGGCGAGATCGTCGTGGAAGATCCCATGTTTGCCCAGTAACCAGCCATCATCTTGCGCAGCCCCGAGGGGAAGAGTTCCTCTCTGGGCGCTTTCAAAGAACCGATCATAGATGAGTTACGCCGTTGAGTTACGCGATATCACGAAGCGCTTTCCTGGCGTGCTGGCCAATGACCACATTGACCTGACCGTTGCAAGGGGCGAGATTCGCGCCCTGGTCGGCGAGAATGGAGCGGGCAAGACGACGTTGATGCGGATCCTGTACGGGCTCTACCAGCCAGACGAGGGGGCGATCTACGTGCGGGGGGAACGGGTTACCTTCCATTCCCCGCTCGATGCGATCCGCGTTGGCCTGGGCATGATCCACCAGCAGTTCATGCTCTTTCCCTCTCTTACCGTCACCGAGAATGTGATCTTTGGTACCGAGCCGACCCAGGCCGGCTTCGTGGACGCGCAGGAAGCGGTCGAGCGCGTCGCGGCTCTGGCACAGCGCTATGGGCTGCGGGTCGACCCACGAGCGCGGGTAGGCCAGCTCCCCGTCGGCGTGCGGCAGAGGGTCGAGATCCTCAAAACCCTGTACCGTAATGCCGAGATCATCATCATGGACGAGCCGACAGCCGTCCTCACGCCCCAGGAGCGAGATACATTATTCGAGATCCTCAAAGGTCTCGCTGCGCAGGGAAAAACCATTCTCTTTATCACTCACAAGCTGGATGAGGTCTTGCACCTATCCGATCATGCCACGGTGCTGCGGGATGGCAGGGTCGTCGCCACGGTTCGCACCGAGGACACCTCAGCCGAAGAGCTCTCGCGCCACATGGTCGGCCGGGACGTGCTGCTCCGTGTCGAGAAAGCACCTCTGGAACCTGGCGCAGCCGTTCTGCGGGTCGAGGATCTGGTAATTTCCGACTCGGAGGGGCGAGCCGTGGTGCGCGACCTGTCGTTTCAGGTGCGCGCAGGTGAGATCGTGGGCATCGCGGGGGTGGCAGGCAACGGGCAGACGGAGCTGATCGAGGGGATCACCGGTCTCCGCCCAGTCGAGCGCGGCAATGTCATCCTCCTCGACCGGGCGATCACCCACCTGCCGGTCGCTGCTCGCCGCGCCGCCGGATTGGCGTACATCCCGGAAGACCGGGTAGAACGCGGCGTCGCGATAGACGCCAAGGTCGCCGACAACCTCGTGATGGGATACCACGCGCGGCCGCCCATCTCACAAGGCGGGATACTGCGCCCGCGAGCGATCTACAACTTTGCAAGCCGGCTGATCGAACGCTTTGCTGTCAAGGTCCCGAATCCCACAGAACGAACCGCCAACCTGTCGGGGGGCAACCTGCAGAAGGTAGTGGTTGCCAGGGAACTCTCCCATCAGGCGCCCCTGCTCATCGCTGAACAGCCAACCCGGGGGGTGGACGTGGGTTCGATAGAGTTTATCCACAAACAGTTGATCGATTACCGCAACGCCGGGAACGCCATCCTGCTCGTCTCCGCCGATCTGAACGAGATCATGACCCTCTCCGATCGGATCCTGGTCATCTTCCAGGGTCAGTTCGTGGGTGAGGTGGCAGCGGCGGCGGCGACCGAAGAGGCACTTGGCCTTCTCATGGCGGGTGCCCGCCCCGCGCGATCGCTCCAGACTGCGCGGGCGATAGCGCCCTATAGCAAGAAAGGG
Organism: Chloroflexota bacterium; assembly: GCA_030863245.1. GTDB lineage: Bacteria > Chloroflexota > Anaerolineae > Ardenticatenales > Ardenticatenaceae > JALZCF01. The sequence continues at coordinate 1,640 of JALZCF010000469.1, read as the reverse complement.
TAGGGGCAGGGTAGATGGAAGATACACAACCTAGGCCCAGCGTTCGCCAGTCCTCGCTCCATTTCTGGCCGCACCTGGGACGGTTTGTGCGTTCCCTGCAGGGCCCGATGTTGGCAATCCTGGGGGGAATGCTGATCGGCGCCGTGATTATGGTGCTCACGGGTCATGATCCGCTCGCAGCCTATGCCGCAATGATCAGGGGGGCCGTCGGTGGACAGAACCTGAGCAACCTTGCTTCCACACTGAACCGGGCCGTCCCGATCGTGGGGATGGGCTTGGCGGCCGCCATTGCCTTCCGGGCCGGTTTCTTCAATATCGGCGGCGAGGGACAGATGGTGCTGGGCGCAGTTGGCGCCGCCTTAGCGGCGATCTACCTTCCCTTGCCACCGTTTCTTCTCTTCCCTAGCGCGATCCTGGTTGCGGTGATCGTAGGCGGGCTGTACGCCTGGATCACGGCCTTCTTTCAGTTTCGCTACACGGTGCCGCTGCTCATTAGCACCCTCTTATTGAACTACCCGGCCCGCTTCATAGCCTCTTACCTTGTCAGCCACCCCTTTCGGGATGTCGCCTCCGGCATGGCACAAAGCTTTCTCGTTCCGGAACCTGCTCGTCTGCCGGGTCTGGTCTCAGGAACCCAGCTCCATGCAGGGCTCTTCATCACGCTGGGCAGTCTCCTGCTGGCGACCTTTGTCATCAACCGGACGGTTGTGGGCTACGAACTTCGCCTAACAGGGCTTAACCCTCGCTTCACGGAATACGGTGGTGTCGACCTGAAACAGATAGGCTACCGGGTCATGTTCGCCAGTGGGGCGGTGGCGGGTCTGGTGGGGGCGATCGAGGTGCTCGGTGTCCACTACCGCTATGTGGACACGGCGCTTGTGGCCCCCCTGTATGCCTGGGTAGGGCTGATGGCAGCCTTGCTCTCCGGCTCTCGCCCGCTGGGTGTCCTACTCGCCGGACTCTTCTTCGCGGCGGTACAGACCGGCGGTTTTGGGATGGAGCGGGGAGCCGAGGTGCCGCGGGAGCTGTCACGGGTACTGCAGGCGGTGATCATCATGCTGGTTGCCGCCCGCGGTACCTTCCACTTCGGTAATCGCGATCAGGAGGTAGAGGTGTGAGCGATTTTCTGGCCATCTTCGATGTGACCCTTCTCAATTCCATCTTCCGCTTCGTTACCCCTATCCTGCTGGCCGCGCTGGGTGGCCTGATCTGTGAGCGCGTCGGAATCTTCAACATCGCTTTGGAAGGACTGATGCTGACTGGCGCCTTCGCGGGGGTGGTCGGCAGCTTCTACGCTGGCGACGCGCTGGTGGGGGTTATTGCCGCAATGTTGGCTGGCGGCGTACTGGCCGCGATTTTCGCCTTTCTTGCGATCACACTACGGGGCGATGTCATCGTACTGGGAATTGCCATCAACCTGCTGGCCTCCGGCTTGACCGTCTTCCTGCTACGCAGCCTCTTCGGGGTCAAAGGGGCCTTCACCGATCCACGTGTGGAAGGATTGGCAATCATTCACATTCCTGGCTTGGAGCGCATTCCGGTTCTCGGACCCCTGCTCTCCGGCCATAGCTGGATTGTCTACCTCTCCTTGCTGCTCGTGATCGCGCTGCACCTACTCCTCTTCCGGCATGTGCTGGGGC
>JALZCF010000143.1 GCA_030863245.1 Chloroflexota bacterium | reverse complement strand
ACCAGGCGCCGCAGGCACGCCTGGCAGCTGCTTATTACTGACCCGTGGTGACGGGCTCGGACGCCTTGCCAAAGACAACACGCCGGGCGACGACGTTGAAGCGGCCGTTCTCGGCTCCCTCGATACGTCCCTCGACCAGGACCTGATGGCCCTTGGTGACATACTGGGCCACGGGTTCCCCCTGCTTGCCAAAAAACGGTCACGGCGAAGAAGCTTGTGCGCCCCTTCGTGTCACTCACCATCCTGCGGAAGGTGATATAGCTTACTCGCCGCTCTGGGATGGGTGCTGCTTGGCATCCTCGGTGGCATTGCCCACCAGAGTCAGTGGTTGGGAGTCCATCTCGCTCCCCTCCTTTCCGAATGGCTTCACTATTCCTCGTCCAGTTCGCTGCCCTCGCACGCTTGGTGGGACACGGAGGAAAAGTAGAGGTCGCTGGCCTCCACATAAAAGCGGCCGTGCTCCGTGACCTTGAGGTGCCCCTCGACCAGCACGCGGCTGCCTTGGGTAATATCCTGGCATAGCATCGCTCCTTTCACGCCAAAGAACCGCACCGGGAAGTAGGTCGGGCGGTCCTGGTCGTCGGTCACGGCGAGTTCGAAAGAGATGCAGTAGCTGCCTTCCGGCGCTTTCTTGCACTGCGCATCTGCTCGCGCCTGCCCAATCAGTATCACCCGCTGATAGCCCATCTGTCTCACCTCCTCACCTCGCTATTTGTTGTATATGTTCATGTATATAACAAATGTAAATATTTATCAAGTATATAATTATGTATTGGCAATACATATACAACAAATGTATCATATGGTTATAATACGAACCCAAGTGTACATCCCAGAAACCGTTCACCAACAGCTGCTAGAGCGGGCTGAGGTCACGGGCGTGAAGATGGCGCAACTGGTGCGCGAGTTCATCGTGGACGGACTGGAGCGCAGCCAGCCGGCGGCCCGCGACGGAGTGAAAACCCTGGAACAGCTGGCGCGGCTGGAGTACACGGCAGGACCGAAGGATTTGTCTACCAATCTGGACTAGTACCTGTATGGAGCAGCCGAACGCGAAGCCTAAAACGGTACTCATCGATTCGGATGTATTTGTCGCGCTTATCAAACGAGATGACCACAACCACCTGCGCGCGAGCGCTGCTTGACCAGCTCAAACAGGGCGCCTTCGCCCTCCTCACCTTCACCGCCTCCGCCGGCCTCCTCCTCACCCTGCGCCGCCGCTATCGCTAATCCCTTCGTGTAGTCAAGGGATATAGCTCCTTGGTTGCTCCCCTCATTTCGCTACGCTGAAATGTCCACAGACCCTAGATAAACATGGAATAGACGACGCACTACCCAGCGAGAAGTGATTCAGAGCGAGCGGTGCTCTACTGTAACAAAGGGGCACTCTCTCGCGGCCAGCCATCGCGCCTACGTCAGGGACGGTGTGATGAAAGATGACTCGGCGCAGCGATGGGCTGCCGGACGGTGAAGCAGGAGCCTTGCCCTTCTTCACTCGCGACCGTGATCGTTCCACCATGCTGCTCCACGATCTGGCGCACCCCAGCCAGGCCCAGCCCGGAGCCAGCTCGCCCAGCACTGTTACTCGCGCGGTAGAAGCGCTCGAAGATATGTGGCAGGTCGGCAACGGGGATGCCGATCCCCTGATCCTGGACGATGAGGAGAGCGCAGGCCGCCTCCTCCCTGATCGCCACCGTGATCTTGCCGCCCTCCGGACTGTACTTGATGGCGTTGGAGAGCAGGTTGCCCAGCACCCTATCGAGCCGCTGGAGGTCCCAGACGCCACACAATTCCGGAGCGTCTGTTTCGACCCGTATCTGGTGGTTCGTTGTCATCTGCTGGTACTCGGCTGCAACGCGGCGAGTGAGCGCCACGAGGTCACCTGGCTGGAGAGTGAGCGGCAGCTGTTGGTTCGCTTGCAGTCGGGCCAAATCGAGGAGCTCGTCAATCTGAGCGACGGCCTTCGCAACCATGGTGTCAATCTTGGCCAGCCCTTGCGCGAGCTGCACGGTCTCGGGCGTGTTTGCCATGATCGCCCGCCGTTGCAAGAGCTGGGCATGGCCCTTGATCACGCCAAGTGGGTTCTTGAGGTCGTGGGCCACCGAGGCCAGGAACTCGTCACGTACTCGGACGGCCTCCTCCGCCACAAGCCGCGCCCGTCGCTCCGCTTCTTCGGCCCGGGCACGCGCCAGCAAGTGGTCCCGTAGCTCGTACTGGCGGCGGCGCGCCCGCAGGCTTACTTGGAGCGCGTTTACCAATGTGGCGCCTTTGACGGGTCGCTCGAGGAAAGTCGCGTTCCCCCGATGCCCGAACATGGAGCTCAGTTGAGCGAGTACGGGGGTGAGGGCGCTGCGGCTGACCAAGATGACGAGCGGGAGATCCGACCAGGGTGGCTGGGCCTGGACCATCTCGAACAGCTGCTCGAGCAGCCTATCCGAGAGGGCCTCCTGGGTCAGGAGGATGGCACCCGTGCCCGCCGCGACCTCATCGCGCAGCTCCTCGACGTCAAGGCAGATCTTCGCGCCCAAGCCCGCGCGGCATAGGGTCTGGCAGGCCAGGGCCGCGTCGTGTCCGATGGGTGCGAGGATGAGGATGCGCTCGTCCAGGCCGCTAGGCATTTCCATCGCCGCCATCACCCGCATGACCGCCGTTACGAAGTAAAGACCCCACAGATCCGAGGTAGGTAGGCGACCCGGCCAGTACGCCCTGGAACTCCCGCAGCGGGTCGCCGACGCGAACACCTGGGCCCAGCCTGAGTTCGCGGATTGAGTGCTCATGTGCTCCACTGCGCTTCTTCACCACCGAGACCGCCTGCCGCAATTGACCGGCCGCTTCGAAGTACCGAAGGAGCACGACCGTATCGGCTAGATAGCTCACATCAAGTGGCGACTGCGGCCCATCGCTCACCAGCCCGTGCTG
>JALZCF010000141.1 GCA_030863245.1 Chloroflexota bacterium | reverse complement strand
GGTGAGGAGCGGTGGAGACGCCAGGTTCCGATTGCGGCGCTCCAGCCCACGGCTAATACTAGCCATAGGTGCAAGCCAGCCCAGCGTCCGCCTGCTGTGGTCAGCCAGAACCAGAGGAGGGGCCAGGTGGAGAGGCCGAGGGCGAGGGCGACGCCCCACCAGGCTGCCGGGTCCCATCCACTCGTCCAGCGTTGGGCCACGAGTAGCAGGAGGCAGCCGGGCATGAGGATGAGGGCAAGCGCGAGCAGCAGGAGGGAGGCATTGTGCCAGAGCATCGTTGCTATGGCGGTTAGGGCTATAGCTGGTGTGAGTTGGTAGCGAGTGACGAAGCGCAACTCGCGGGCGGGACTCTCTGCGCCGGATAGGAGCAGCTCGCCCTCGTGCACATCTAATGTGTAGCCCCAGAGGGAGAATGCCCCTTCGCCACTACCCCGCACCACCAACCTATACGCCTCTCCGGCCGAATTCGGCTGGGGTGGGAAGTGAAGCGCTACGCTCTGGTTATGCGTCAGATTGCCTGTGTTGACCATTCGCTCTGCTACAAGCTGCCCCTGCTCATCAAGCAGCTGGAGCTGTAATGCCCCTTCATTTCGCTCCGTCTGGTAGCGCGCAGCCTGAACCTCAACCTCGGCTAGCCCATCATGCCTTGGAACAAATCGCTGCTCGATCTGTACCCCTTCCGTTAGTAGAGGCAACGCTTGATCCAGCCTGTGCTGGTCGATATCCACCTCCACCACTGTACCCGGCCATGTGGCGAGCCAGGCATAGAGGGCGACAACGAGCATGCCGAGGAGGAGGCCGAGGTGAGGCCGGAATAAGAAGGCAAAGGGGGAGCGACGACCAAGGACAGTAATTTGCTCTCCTTCGGTCGCAACCGTTATGCTTGCCACTACCGCCCCTTCACTTCGTCACTATTGCATGTTACATGTTGCATGGTGCATGGTACCTATATGGAATGACCCGCCCCGCATTTCGCAATCTCCAGTCTCCAATCTCCAATCTCCATTCGGCACTCCGCACTCCGCACTCCGCATTCGTCCTTATCCTTCGGCTTGCTGGCCTTCCAATTCCTCGATCATCTTTGTCCAGGAGAAGCGCTCCCTCGCTGCAGTCACACCAGGTGCAAGCCGCTTGCGCCAACCCTCTGTGTGATAACGAATAATAGCATCGGCCAGCGCCTCGGGGTCATGTGGCGGCACGACGAACCCGCTCTCCTCGTGGGCGACTGCCTCAGGCAGGCCACCAATGGCGGTGGTGATGACGGGCACGCCGAAGCCGTAGGCGAGCTGCACCACAGCACTTTGCGTGGCGGAACGATAGGGTAGCACGACTACGTCCGCTGCGTGGAAGAGCGCAGCCATCTCTTCGTTTGGGAGGTAACGATTCACGATTTCGACGGAGTTGCGAAGGGCGGGATCAAGCTGGGCTTCGGGATCGCCTGCAGCATCCCACCACTCCCCGGCGACCGTGAGGTACGCGTCGGGCAGTGCCGCCAGCACTTTGGGCATCGCCTCGAGAAGCAGATCCACGCCCTTATAGGGGCGTACAAAGCCGAAGAAGAGCAGATGCGGCTTGCCTCGCTTCGCCCTCTTCACCGGTGGCGTTAGCTCAGCCAGCGCCTGATAGCTGGGTAACATGACTCGGGTGATGGGCTTTTCCGGCAACAGGGTGCGGAGTTCCTGGACGTCGCTCTCCGCGTGACAGATGAGATGGTCTACCTGTGCCATCACCTGGCGTTGTAACCAATGCATCAGCCGAGCAACAAGGGGACGCCCTTGTTCATGTGGGGAGGCATTGTGGCAGATCATCACCGTGCGAGTGGAGGGAGGGGCAAAGCGAGTCAGCAGCCAGAGCATCGGAATCCAGTAGCTAACGGTCCACTGCACGATGAGCAGGTCGGGTGGCGTGTGTTGGATGGATCGTGCCACGCGCCACCACGTCAAGGGATTGACACCATCTAGCACTGCCTCCCCTTCGACATGAAGCACGGCCTCGCTCGCCTCATCGCGATCACTCCTGCCAGGAAAGAGCCACGTCGGATACTGACGGCGGAAGGTGAAGAAGCGCACCTCATGCCGCTTACGGAGGTGCTGGCAGAGCAACGTAGTGTAGTGGCTAATGCCGCCGCGGAAAGGATAGGTGGGACCAACCAGGACGATCTTTAACTGGTTACGGTTTACGTTCACTCTCCTCACGTAGAATCGCTGGAAAGAGCGCATACCAGGCTGCCGAGCGCGCGACGTCATCCAGCAACACGGAGTCCTGAGTGGTATGGGCCGTTTCTTCCTCGCCTGGGGCGAAGCCGATGGAGGGAATGCCAGCTTTGCCGTTCCAGTAGATGCCGTTGGTGCTGAAGTCCCACTTGCCAACGTGCGTTCGTTCGCCCCATAGTCTCTCATAGGTACGTAGGCCTGCTTGGACGATGGGGGAGTCCTCGGGAACCTGCCAGGCAGGGAAGTACTTGTCTACGGGGAAGACGAAGCCGGTGTAGCTGGGCTCGTCATAGCACATCATCTCCACGCGGGTACCATCGCGCGCTTCCTCCGGGATGAGCGCCTCCACCTGCTCGATGGCATCCTCCTTATCTTCGCCCCACGTCAGACGCCGGTCCACCGTCAGGACGGCGCGGTCGGGCACGGCATTGATGCTTGGCGTCTCTACGTCAAGTGTCGTGGCGGTGATGCGCCCCTGACCGAGGAAGTCGTCGCTTGGCAACTGGTCGTTGAGGTCGCGAATGCCTGCGATGACCGGCAGCAGCTTGTAGAGGGCGTTGTCGCCAAGCTGGTTCGACGCCGCGTGCGCGCTCTTGCCTCTTGCGATGACATGCATCTCCACGCGCCCCTTATGCCCTCGGTAGATCCCCATCTTCGTTGGCTCCCCGATGACCACGTAATCTGGGCGTAACCCCTCATGTTCCACGAGCGCATGGGGCGCAATGCCATCACACCACTCCTCCATGTTACCGAAGTAGACGCCACGCCAACCCTCCAGTAGGCCCAGCTCGTGTGCCCAGGCCAAGCCATAGACCATACCCGGCGTCGACCCCTTCTCGTCACACGCTCCCCGTGCGTAAAGGCGTCCCTCCTCGATCTTGCCCTCGAAGGGGTCCCACTCCCACGCCTCTGGGTCGCTGATGCCCACTGTGTCGATATGGCTATCGTAGAGCAACGTCTGTGGTCCGTCGCCGATCTCGCCGACGATGTTGCCCATCGAGTCCCACCACACCTTGTGGAAGCCCAGCTTCCGCATCTCCTCAGCTACGCGCTCCCCTACCGCACGAATCTCCCCCTCTGTGGAGGGAATGGCGCATAAGTCACGCAGGAAGGTGATCAACGTATCGCGCTTGGCGTCGACACGCTCATGTAACTGCTGGATGATATCGTTACTTACACCGTTCATTACTATGATTCCGTTTCCCACTCTACTCTCTGATATATGTCGCTAACAGGAACGTCTACCCCTATCGATTGGAGCACAACTGTATCACTTTCTTCTACAACCCCCTCTCCTCTCGGTAATAGGGCAACCCTAGCGCCGCTGGCGCTCCCACCGAGCGGGAGACCTTCTCGTAGACGGTGATGCCGATCATGACAAGGATGGTGAAGAGGTAGGGTAGCATGTTGAGAAAGGATGCGGGAATGGTGGTGCCGGCTGCCTGCATGCGAAACTGGATGGCGTTGATGCCACCGAAAAGGAGCGCCCCTACCACGGCGCGCAATGGATCCCATAACGCAAAGATGACAAGCGCGATGGCGATCCAGCCGCGTCCGCCCGTTAGGTTATCGGTCCAGCCGGGTGTGTAGGCCAGCGAGAGATGCGCGCCACCCAAGCCAGCCAGGACGCCGCCGAACATCGTGTAGAGGTAGCGGATGCGCACGACGTCCAGCCCCATTGCGTCTGCAGCCCGCGGATTCTCGCCAACCGCTCGGAGGTTGAGGCCGGGGCGCGTGCGGTAGAGGTAGTAGGCAGCAAAGGGAACGAAGAGGTAGAGCAGGTAGGTAAGCATATCTTGATTGAAGAGCGGCGGACCGATGATCGGAATCTCACTGAGACCTGGGATAGCGACCCGCGTGAAGCGCGGCCCCTGTAGGCCCACAAGTGGAGTCGCCCCCGGCCCAAGTCGCTGGCCTAGGAACGACGAGAGACCGATACCGAAAATCGTGAGCGCCAGCCCACTTACCACCTGGTCGGCCCGCAGCGTGATGGTCAGAAATGCGTGAATCGCTGCCATCCCGGCCCCCACCAACATTGCCACCACCACGCCCACCCACGCACTGCCCGAATGAAATGCCGCCGCAAACCCACTCACCGCGCCCATCAGCATCATCCCCTCAACGCCCAAATTCAATATCCCCGAGCGCTCAGCGTAAATCTCCCCGATAGTAGCATACAGCAGGGAGGTCCCCGCGCGGATGGTAATGGCCAAGATGGAGGTGAAGAATGCTAGTTCCATTTTCCCTGTTTGTTAGCGGACAGCGCTCTGGCGTTCGACGGGCACTGGCTGTGCTTCGCGCACCACACGCAGTCGGTAGCGAGTGAAGATATCGCCGCCGAGGACGAAGAAGAAGATGATGCCTTGTAGGACGAGACCGATGGCGGCGGGTAGCCCCATGGTGATCTGGAGTTGGTCGCCGCCAACCAGCAGGGCGGCGAGGGCGAAGGCGACGATGAGAACGCCCCAGGGGTTGAGTCGGGCGAGCCAGGCGACGATGATGGCCGTAAAGCCGTAGCCAACTGTCAGGCCCTGCTGCAGGCGATGGGAGATGCCTGCTACCTCCGCCATACCCGCCAGCCCGGCCAGTCCCCCGCTGATCAGCATCACCAGCAGGATCATCCGGGGGACAGAGACCCCCGCGTAGCGCGCTGCCAGAGGGTTCTCCCCTAACAGTCGTATCTCGTAGCCCCACTGTGTGCGCGACAGGAGGAACCAGAGTGCAAACGCCCCTATCAATGCGAAGATGAGGCCCCAATGCACGCGGCCCGTCAGTCGCGGCAGCCATGTGTATACCGGGAAGAGGGCGGTTCCTGGGAAGCCAAAACCCTGAGGATCTTTCCAGGGGCCGTAGAAGAGGTACTCGATCCAGCGGATCGCGATGTAGTTGAGCATCAGCGTCGTGATGATCTCGTTCACGTCCAGATAGGCCTTTAGGGCCGCCGGAATGAGGCCCCAGAGGGCCCCGGCGAGGAAGCCCCCCACAACGATGAGGGGCAGCCAGAGACCCTCAGGCAGCCAGGGGAGCGCGGGCGGGCCAAAAAGGGCGACTCCGGCCGCGGCAAAACCACCCATCGCCAGTTGTCCCTCGGCGCCGATGTTCCAAAAGCGCATCTGAAAGGCGATCGCGACCGCCAACCCCGTCAGCATCAGGGGGATGGCCTTCACCAGCGTCTCACTCACAGCGTAGCTGCTACCGAGCGCTCCAAGGAACATCGCCCGATAGGTTTCGATCGGATCCGCGCCCACTACAGCTAGCAACAGCGCACCGGCCACGAGCGCCAAGATGACGGATAGCGCTCGGATGGCTAGGGCGCGATAGGGCGACGTATCGAGTCGTTTCTCCAAGACGATTCTCATGATTCTCCTGCCATCATCAACCCCAGCTCTTCCACATCTGCCTCCTCTGCATCCACGACACCCATAATTCGCCCCTCGTAAATGACGGCGACACGGTCGGCCAGGGCGAGAAGCTCGTCTAGGTCCTCGGAGATAAGGAGGAGGGCGGCCCCGTCACCGCGCTGGGCGAGGAGGTGGCGATGCACGCTCTCTGTGGCGCCAATATCGAGGCCGCGTGTCGGGTGGACGGCGACGAGTAATCGGGGATTGGCATCAATCTCCCGGGCAAGAATCGTCTTCTGGAGGTTGCCCCCACTCAAGGTACGCGTTGGCGTCTTCGCACTGGGCGTGGCGATCCGAAAGGCATCGATGAGCCGATGGGCATAGCCAGCTATGGCTCTGAAAGAAAGGAAAGGTCCTTTCGAGATCGGCTCCCTCCGGAAACGCTTCATGATCAGGTTGTCGGCCACCGTCATGTTCCCGGCCAGCCCGACCCCCATTCGATCGGCTGGAATATGGCTAACGCCCGCCCGGATGGCGTCGAGAGGGCTTCGTCGGGTGAGCTCCTCGCCCCCCACGTAGACATGCCCCTGCGTGACTGGGCGCAGTCGGGTCACAACCTCTGCCAGCTCCTGCTGCCCATTCCCCGCCACCCCTGCTATGCCAAGAATCTCGCCGCTACGTACCTCTAGCGAGATGTCACGTAGGGCGGGTAGCCCTTTGTCACTTAGCGCGTGAACGTTGCGAAGCGAGAGGACGACCGCGCCTGGGGTAACAGGCTCCTTATCAAGACGAAAGAACACTTCACGCCCTACCATCTCACGAGCGAGTTCAGCTTTGGTAGTACGCCCGATATCGTGGGAGGCAATGACTTTGCCGTTGCGCAGGACCGTCACCCGATCGGCGAAGCGCACGACCTCGTCGAGCTTGTGAGTGATGAAGATGACCGACTTACCTTCCGCTGCCATCTGCCGGAGCGTCTCGCCCAGTTCCTCCGCCTCCTGCGGCGTCAGCACTGCAGTCGGCTCATCCAGGATAAGCAGTTCCGCTCCCCGGTAGAGGAGCTTCAGAATCTCGACCCGTTGCTGCTCCCCAACGGACAACTGCCAGATGGGAACGTGCGGGTCGACCCGCAGCTTGTACCGCTGGCCAAGTTCCCGGATCCTCGCGGCCACTTCCTCCAGTTCGAGACGGAAGCCATCCTCGTTCTCCCCAAGCGTCACATTCTCAGCGACCGTCATCGGTTTGACGAGCATGAAATGCTGGTGGACCATTCCGATACCGAGTTCGAAAGCATCACGCGGCGAGTCAATCTCGACAGGCTTGCCGCACCAGAAAATCTGTCCCTCGTCCTGCCGGTACAGGCCGACCAGGATATTCATCAGGGTAGACTTGCCTGCGCCGTTCTCCCCTAGCAGGGCGTGAATCTCGCCAGAATAGATCACCAGGTCCACATCCTGGTTCGCCAGCACGCCAGGGAAGCGT
>JALZCF010000137.1 GCA_030863245.1 Chloroflexota bacterium | reverse complement strand
CCGATCCGGCCCGCTGGAAGGCACCCACCTCGAGCCCTTCCCCGTTCAACTCACCCATTGGCGTGGTTGGAAGGATCTCTACCCTTCTAGTGATGTGTGGCAGCCCAATCTAGATGGAGAGGTAGATGACTGAGCAAGTACGTCTCTATATATCAGCTGCATCGGACCTCGAAGGCGAACGCGAGATCCTAGGCCGGGCCGTAACGGAGATTCCCGTGGACCTCGGCTGGCGTATCTCACAGTCGCCGCGCCGAAACGATCCCGTTGACGAGGATGCCGTTGTGAGAGCAGACGTACACGTGCTGCTATTGGGTAGTGACATCCGAGCGCCGGTTGGCCTGGAATGGCTTGCCGCGCGACGGGCCGGCCAACAGCCGCTCCCCTTCTTGAAGCGGGACGTTCGGCGCACGCCCGCTGCGATGGAGTTCATCCGATATATCGAATCGCAGGCATCCTGGCAACCTTTCTACAACGGGGCTGATCTACGCCGGAAAGTGCTCGTGAGGCTCGCGGACCATATCCTGGATCGGGCTGTGACGTACAGATTATCTCCCATGGAACTGGAAAGCCTTCGAGCTTGGCGATCCGAGCTCACAGCCTCCCCTTCAGCCGCTGACGAGGAGACGCGTGGTGGTGCGGGGGAAAGCGGCCTGATTCTCTCTCAGGAGCGCTACGTGCCCTCAGAGGGTATTCTGATTCAGCCGGGTAAGGATGAAGCTCCAAACGAGGACGACGCCTAATGGAAATCTTCATGAGTCATGGAGGTGCCGTGATGAAACGGGTTCTGATCCTCGGGGGCGGCTTTGGCGGGTTGGCGACAGCGCATACGCTGCGGGAGCTACGGCCGGACGACGAGGTGATCGTGGTCGATCGTGAGACGTATTTTATGGTTGGCTTTCGCAAGACGTGGGCGCTGCTGGGAATGGGGTCGCTGGATGGTGGGCGGGGTTACCTGCCCAACCTGGAGAAGTTCGGCATTACTTTCCGCCATGGCACGGTGATGGCGATCGATCCCGAGACTCGTACTGTGGAGGTGGATGGCGAGCGGCTGGAGGCAGATGCCATTGTCGTGGCCCTGGGCGCACGACTGGCCGACGACGAGATCCCTGGCTTCAGCGACTACGCGCTTAATGTATACGATCCGATGAAGATTCCGCAGGTCCGGGAGGCGCTCCAGCGCTTCTCGGGTGGGCGAGTTGTCGTCGGCGTTTTTGGCCTGCCTTACAAGTGCCCACCGGCCCCCTACGAGATCGCCTTGTTGACGAAAGAGTTCTTCGCGAACCGACGCGTCGAGGCGACGGTCGAGGTGTTCACCCCCCTACCAATGACCCTGCCCATCGTTGGCACGAGCGGCTGTGATGCTATCGAGGGACGGCTGGTGAGTCACGGTGTTACCTTCCTTCCCAACCATACGGCCGTAGCAGTTGAAGAGGGTGAAGTCATCTTCCAGGGAGGTCGGTAGTGGTCAGGCGATGATGGTCCAAGGTGACTTTCTAGCCCGACCGGCACCAGAGGTAGAGCTGAGCGAGGCGGACGCCCATTACCTCCAACAAAAGCAGGCGTTTGAGCGCGAACGGCTGGAGCAGTGGTTTGACAATCAATCGTAGTGAGGGTTTTCTATTTACCTCTAACTGCGAAAGTCGAGTAAACGTCTCTTCTAAACGATCGGGTAAACGTTTTGTAAACAATTCCCTGTTGTAGTGTAGTAGAGGCACGGTTACCCGTGCCTGTTGAGATGGCACGTTATACAGGAGAGCAGAGATGGCGGCCACTACGACCACCAAACCAACAGTGATCGATCAGGGTATACTGACTCCTGTCGTTCGGCGCGCTTTGGACAGTGAAACAGCCCAGGTGACGGAGTGGCAGGTGGTCTCGCTCCAGGGTGGAGCGGGCGACCTGGGAGCGGGTCTCATTGGGGTATCGCGTGTGACCGGCAAGGCGAAAGATCAGGGGGAGACAAAGCCGTGGTCGTTGATCCTCAAGGTGATTCGGGCCTCTGATAGCGCGGCTGATCCCACCACTGCCCGCTACTGGGCCCGCGAGCCGCTCGCCTACCAATCGAGGATGCTGGCCGAACTCCCTGGAGGCCTCGCGGCGCCTCGATGCTTTGAGGTAATGGAGACGCCTGGGGAGGCATACTGGCTCTGGCTCGAAGATATCACGGACGAGGGCGAGCTGCAATGGCCACTCGAGCGCTTTGGCGTGGCTGCATACCACTTGGGTTACTTTAACGGAAGCTTCCTGCTGGAGACCATCCCCCGACAACAGTTATGGATGAGCCAGCGCTGGTTGCGCGCCTATATCACAGAAAGTATAGCGCCGATGGCCGCCATACGTGCCATGCCGGATCACCCACTCATACGCCGCCTGTATCCGGATGACCTTGTCGAGCGTTTACTGCAGCTCTGGGCGGAGCGCGAGATCTTCCTCCAAGCCCTTGAACGTCTGCCCCAGACTCTCTGCCACATGGATGCCTTCCGGCGCAACCTCTTTTCCCGTCGTGCTCTGGATGGTCGGGAGCAGACTGTCGCGATTGATTGGGCCTTTGCGGGGATGGGTGCGCTTGGTGAGGAGCTCGTCCCTCTGGTGATAGCCAGCGTGGGCTTCTTCGGGATCGAGGTCGATAGACTCCGGGAGCTGGAAGAAGTCGTATTTGAGCGTTATCTCGCTGGCCTACGAGATGCCGGGTGGCGCGGCGACCCTCGCTTGGTACGCTTCGCCTACGCCGCCGCATCTGGACTCCGCTTCGGCCTGCCCCCGGGAGTAGATCCAATCGACGCCAATCTAGACCCTTGGTTCGAGCAGATGCTGGGGCGACCGATGGAGGAGATCCTGCATACCTGGGTGATCCTCAGACGCTTTCTATTCGACCTCGCGGATGAAGCGCGTGACCTACTCGGTTGGGTGGAGACCTACCAGATTTCCGAAACCTGACAGGTTGAGCACGTCCACAACGGAGGTGAAACATACCCAAAGAATACCAAGCGAGATACACTCTCTATGGAACGTATTCCCGAAGCTGAGTTAAGCATAGCGCATACCCCCGCCGCTTCCTTTATCCCGGCCCCATTGCGCCGCGCAGGCTTCCGGCGACTATGGGTTGGGATGACGTTGTCCTATACGGGCGATCGGTTGCAACAGCTCGCACAGGGTTGGCTGGTGGCGATCATTACCGGCTCGGCACTGGCTGTCGGGTGGATTGCCTTTTTTGGCTCACTTCCATTGTTGCTCGGACCGTTGGGTGGCGTGATTGCGGATCAGGTCAACCGGCGACCGTTGCTTGTCGCCGGTCAGTTGGTCGGCGCTGCCGTGACGGCGGTCGTCGCGCTCCTCGTGGTCCTGCAGCAGATCGCGATATGGCACATCTACGTTTGGGCACTCGTGAACGGCGTGATCACGCTGCTCTCCCGGCCCGCTTACAAGGTCATGATAACGAACGCCGTACCGCCGGAGGAGGTGCGTCCGGCAGTGGCGATCAACTCGATGACAGAGACGGGTGCGATGGTGGGATCGAATGCTGGAGGTAGCCTGTTGCTCGGGTGGTTGGGGCTGCCCATCGCCTTTGTACTCAACACTGTCAGCTACCTGGCGGCCGCAGGCGCCCTCGGGCAACTAGAGGATAGGGACCAGGCGGCAGACGCTGGTGGCAACTCACTCGCCATACGGTACATCCTGTCCGACCTGCGCGCTGGATTCGAATACCTGCTCCGGCAGCCCCAGCTCCTCCACCCGCTGTTACTCACCTTCGTAACCATCACTATCACCGTACCGGCCGTCGGTCTGCTGCCCGCTATCGTCCACGGGCAGGGCGGGTCGATCATCAGTCTAGGCATGCTGACGGCCGCCTTCAGCATGGGTGCGCTGGCGGGAGCAGCTTTTGCTGGGGCACGCTACGAAGGGGAGCGGTCAACACGCACCTATGCCTTCTTCGGTCTGGTCGCTGCGGCGGCGCTGGCGGTATTTGCCTCCCTGCCCGTGACGCTGCTCGCCGCCATCCCGCTCGGCGTGCTGGGATTCGTTTCCTTTGCGCAGGCCGTCTGGAACACCAGCCGCATTGGGCTTGTGGCCGCTGCCCCGTACCAGGCGCGACTGCAGGCTATCACCTCGCTGGCGTTCAACCTCGGATTCTCAGTGGGCATGTTGTGGGGCGGGGTGGCGATTGACCGCTTTGGCCTATCAGCATTGAGCGCAGGAGCGGTCGTGCTAGGTGTCCTCTGCGTGATCGTTGCGGTGTCAGCCCATCGATCGCTCCCTACATGATTAGCGCTGCCAATGAGGGCTCATTGGCAGCTTATCGCTCCCTCGATATAATCGTTCCCGCTCACCTTCATCACGAGTGATGAACGCGGCATGACGTTTATAAACATCGCGTTTGTGACTAAAGAGGAAACGACAAGGATAGGCATGTTTACTCCGTTCCGCCATTCGCCGTTGTTCATCACAGCGCTGGCGCTCCTGGCTCTGACTATCGCGGCCTGTGGAGGGCCACGTCCGTCGGTCGCTGAGCCAACCGGCACCGCCGCCGAGGTCGCGGTTGCGCTGACAGTGACTGATACCCCGGTCCCCCCAACCAGCGTTGCGTCGCTGACGATCGAGCCCTCAGCCACCCCGGTCCCGCCCACCCCCACCGCTACGGCCAGCCCAACACAACTCGCCAGCCCGACCGCTAGCCCGACACCGATGCCCAGTCCAAGCGCTGTGCCGGGGCGCACGGCCGAGATTATCACCTACCGCGCACGCCCGGGGGATACTTACGGGAGGATCGCCTTGCAGGCCGAGGTCGACCTGGTGCAGATGATGGCGATGAACGGCCTGACCGAAAACAGCATTATCCAGGTTGGCGAGCGAATCCAGCTCCCGGTTGGCGCCATTCCACCAGACGCGTGGCCCCTGCCACCACTCAAGGCCATCCCAACCTTCACCACCGATATCGGCATTGCGGGCTCGCCTGAGATCCAACTGGGGCGCGACGATCGGAAGTGGATCGCCCTAACCTTTGACACCGGCGCCGATCCGGAGGTCCAGCGCGAGATTCTAGCGGTGCTACGCGAGCATGACGTCAAAGCTACTTTCTTCCTGCTCGGCAGTGGTGTCGAGGCCGATCCGGCAGTCGTCAGCGATGTGATTGCCGACGGTCACGAATTGGCCAACCATTCCTTCAGCCACCGCAGTTTTCTGGAGATGTCGCCCCCACAGATTCTCGACGAGCTGCGCCGCACCGAGGCGGCAGTGAAGGCTGTCGATCCGAGCGCCACGACCAAGCCTTGGTTCCGTGCACCCTTCGGCTACACAAACGACCT
>JALZCF010000406.1 GCA_030863245.1 Chloroflexota bacterium | reverse complement strand
CCTCCGCCCTGCATAATCAGGGCCATGCCTACCTGCATTTGGGCGATGCCGCGCGTGCCCGCTCCCTTTTCAGCGAGAGCATGACCATCCAGCAGGAGCAGCAGAACACCCTGGGCATGGCGGAATGCCTCCTCGGCTTTGCGGCCCTGGCGCTTGCTGATCAGGTACCGGCGGCCGGGGCACGCTTGCTCGCCGCTGCAGCGGCCCTTGGCGGGCGGCACGTCACCGAGGAATGGGCAGCTACCCGCCTGGAGTATGAACACTATCTTCGACGTGCGCGCGAGGGTCTGGCCGGGGACGTTTTTATGGAAGAGCAGGCAGCCGGGCAGCGGTTGTCCCTTGAGCAGGCAGTCGCTTATGCGCTTGAGATAGCCGATAAAGGCGCTGCCACCCGGACCGCGAGGAAGATGCTGGATGAGTTGACACCCCGTGAGCGTGAAGTCGCCATCCTGGTCGCACAGGCTAACTCAAACGACGAGATCGCGCAGCACTTGGTGGTGAGCAAGCGTACGGTCGAGACCCATGTCTCCCACATCCTCGCCAAGCTCGGGTTCACGAACCGCGCCCAGATCGTGCGTTGGGTCGTGGAATCTGGATTGTTGAATACAGCCGAATAAGGTATTGGCCTCGTGCCAGGCCACGGCATGCACACGGCTGCGGAAGATACGTGTAGGGATCAGTGTATTCACGGATGCGGCGGGTGGCGCTTGCTGTCATAGTGTAGCTGTCATCGAGGTGACGGTGACAGGAAGAGTTATCCACACAGTTAAAGGAGACTTTCACGATGGGCAGCGAGCAAAACAAAACCATTGTCCGCCGTTTCTTTGACGCCTTCGCGGCCAACGACCAGGAGGGCTTGAAGGAGGTGTTATCACCCGACCTGGTGGCCTACACCCACGGTGGGCCTGACCCCCAGAATCGCGCGGCCCACTTGCAGGGGATCAGCGGGTGGAACGCAGCGTTCGAAACCCATTTCACCGTCGAGGAGCAGGTTGCTGAGGGAGACTCCGTCGCGACCCGGCTCAACGCGCGGTTCGTCCACAACCGCGGAGAATGGATGGGCGTGGCCCCTACCGGCAAAGAGGCGGTGAGCATGGGGATCAGCATCGAGCACGTCAAGGATGGCAAAATCGTCGAACGTTACGTGAGCAGTGACTGGCTAGGCATCATGCAACAGCTTGGTCTAGTACCATCGCCGCAACCCGCACCCCAGTGATATCTGGTGATCCACCAGTCGAAGGAACAACACTGTAGTGACCTATTCACCACTTATGAATTCCATAAAGGAGGTGCCATGTCCAGCCTGCTAATCGTTATTAGCACCTTCAAAGTCAAAGAGGGTAAACTCGAGGACCTTCAACGATATTATGAGAAGGTTTTGGATATCGTTGAGGCAAACGAGCCCCGAGTGATCGCCTTTCATGGGTTCCCCAATGTAGAAAGTACCGAGTCAGAAATTGGAAATGGCACCTGCAGCCGCATACTCAACCTCGCACAGGATGTGCGGACCAATGTAGGGGCTCAACGATTCCCGTGTCACCACTTATACCGGTCGGCCGAAGAGCTCCTCCAGAAAGAACGACAGATTCATAAAATTGTCGAACGTCTTCCCGGCTCAAGGCGGTGCGGGCTAGACGTCAGGCCGAGCCCAGGAGGGCGTTGGCAATCGCCTCTTCCAGCGTCATCCCTCGCCCCTCAGCCCACGCATCCGCCCAAACGCCGTCATCCGTTCGCTGCTGTGCAGCTATGATATAGGGTTCACACATGGCCAGCGTGATCGTAGCCCCGCCCTCAGCCCTCCAGTTAATGGAGAAAGACGGTAACAATCGCTCGATCGCGTGAGTTGTCACACACCGCCAACAGTCGCTCGTACTCCCCTTGCATTAAGAACAGCTACTCTATAAACACGTTCTCGACTGGAGTTGTTTGTTACCCCTCACCAGGCCCTACAGGCTCAGGAGACAGGAATTATTGTTTTAACAAAGTAATGTTCCGCGCGGGCGATCCACTGTGCCGGGTCCGGATCCATTGCCTGGCGGGCCGCCGAGGCATAATAGGTGCGTTCCTTCATGTCCCACTCCTCCTCGCCTTCATAGCCGATGTACCAGATGAATTGGTTAGTCTCCTCAATGGCCCAAGCGCCTGGAATCTCAAACCCATGTGCTTGCCGCAACGGGTACACTCCAGCCTGCCACGCCTTGGTAAACGCCTCCAGCTTACCATGGTTGATCGTGTAAATGCGTAGTTGATAAGGCATTGCCTCCTCCTCTGCAGCACGCAACTGACCGATGGATGCGCCGGCGCGAATCTGACACAGCAAATGATGTAATCGCTGACCGCCGCCATCCCCACTAACTTCGTCTAACCACCAGGCCATCTCCCCCCTAACAGCCCAATCCCCCTCGGTGCGCGCGCCGCTGGCGCCCTAGGGCGGGGTGGTTAGACGCCATTCAGCCTAGCACAGGAGAGAGAGGAATGGAAGGGGAAAATTATTCCAGCGGCGCGAGACCTTGCGTAACTGCACTCGTCGTTGGCCAGCAAGAGGAGACACAAGTTGATGAATGATTCTGCCCCGATCCAGGCCGCGGCTCAGCTCATGGCGACCTTTCCGTACCCCTGGTTTGTCTCCGGGGGCTGGGCAATCGATCTCTTCGTGAATCAGGTCACACGGCCACACTCAGATGTGGAGATCGGCCTATTTCGCGAGCATCAGAGCGCCCTACGGACGCAGCTGGCGGGCTGGCGGCTGACCAAGTCCGACTTTCTTCGGCCAGAGGGCGCTGCCTGGCTCGCCATGGCATTGAAAGCGGCCTACGGGCAGCACGTCTGGATCGAACGTCTGAGGACGTAGCCACTAGCGTAGTAGACTTGGCCCCATCACTGAGCAGGCGGGGGAGAGCGCAGGTCACATGGCCCTTAAGGATCCCTTAAGCCTTTCGATAGCTCTTCTTAAGGACGAACGCCTAAGCATCGCGTATGATGACAGCATTAATACTCGATTTGAATAATACTCGATGCTTTTGGTCATCGCTCCGGTTATCCGCGATTGCTTTAGCTAGGCCAGGAGCGAGCATTAGGATAGGCCGGTCCCCGTCATCGTGCCGACCTTTCTCCACCACAACGCCCTGCATGGAACTGGCAGGGCGTTGTGGTTTTGTGACCCCAGCGCACCGGTCCCCACCTGATGTCCAATTGCCACCTGCGCCTAACGCATGGTCGCAACGCGACTGCACGTCGTGCACGCACAGGCAGGCCTAGCTGCGTGTGCTAGCAGAAAGCAACAGCGCCAACTCCTAACGAGAGAAGTCGCGATACTGCCCGATCAGGCCACGCAACTCGGCCCGATTAGCCCTTGAAATTCCGCCGGGTTCTACTACCCTATATCTTGTCACCCAGCGTGTTACCGGTCGGTTTACTGCCTGATCCACACTCCCCTGTAGCATGCTGGGTGTTTGCTTCTGGAAGGGTAAAGCGAGACACGGCCATGCAACACACAGCCCGCGATCGGGGAAGACCGCGGGCTCCTCCTAGGGAGTGATCAGCTCTTTGCTTCCAATAGCGCCTTGAGATTGCCATAGGCCACCTGCATCGGCTTGTGGG
>JALZCF010000399.1 GCA_030863245.1 Chloroflexota bacterium | reverse complement strand
GCGCTTCTGCTTGCGAAGCGCTCCCCGCAGGCTGACGACGATGGATTACTGCCCGGCCTCCCTGGCTGGCTGGATACCGCCCACCCATTCTCCTGTCTCGGGAGACGGATAGCCGTTGATCACCAGGTTGAAGGTCGCCCACCAACTCACCGGCATGTTCCAAGGGTTCTCGGCCGAGGGCCAACCGGTCCAGTAGGTCTCGTTGAAGGGAACCAGGGCGGGTGCCTGGACTACCGGCACCACCGGTAAGTCCTCGAACCAGATCTCCATCGCCTGTGGGAACAGCTCCACAAGCTCCTCCTCGTTCTCAGGCGGAATTGTCGCCATCTGATCCACAACGGCGTCGAACTCCGGGTTCTGATAGCGGAAGGAGTTGCGCTCGTACCATGGGGCCGGCTCGCCCAGCGGCACGTGGTACTTGCTGTGGAATAACTCCAGGTTGTCATAGATGTAGCCGGGGCACATGGAGTGGAGCTTGATATCGTAGTCGCCACGTAGGATGGCGTCGTTCAGGACACCGCCACTCAACGGCTGAATCTCGACGGAAATACCCTCGGCCTCGAGTTGATCGGCCAGCACCGTCGAGACCTTCATCTCCTCGTTGGAGTCGGCGTTCACCAGATAGGTCACCTGTAGCGGTTGCCCGTCAGCGCCCATCCACATTCCATCCGCGCCCCTGGTCATGCCAAGGCCAGTCAGCAACTCTTCTGCGCGAGCCGGATCGTAGCTCTCCACCGGGTACTGCTCCCTTAGCCCCTCGACGGCATCAAAGAAGGGCTGCAGGCCGTCGTAGAAAGGCCATATTCCCCAGCTCGGCACCGTCGCCCCCTCATAGGACAGATTGACGATAGCCTCTCTGTCGATCAGGAAGGAAAGGGCCCAGCGCGCATCGGCATTATTCCACGGCTCGTGGGCGTTCTGGACCATCAGTGCGCGCGGGCAGGGGTCCAGCCAGGCGTAGGGCGGCTCGTCCAACCACGCCGTGACGTTGGGATTCCGCCGCGCGACCTCCAGGAAAGAGCCCGGCGTCAGGATGCCAATATTGGGCGTATCCAGTTCGTTCGCGGCCAGTGCAAGTGCCGTGTTGGTTTCAGGGCCGACGAACTGGAAGTTCACGATGCGTGGTGCAGGCGTCACGCCGAAGACCTCCGTTCCCCACCAATCATCGCGGCGCTCGTACGTCACAGAGGTCTCCGTGGCATTGGTCAGCTCATAAGGTCCGGTAGTGACAAGCGGCATGTTCTTGAAGGTCAAGGGGTCTTCCCCCTCCCAGACATGCTGGGGGAGGATCGTCAGGGCACCCCAGATGCCGACCGCCGGAAAAGCCTCCCGGATCAGGTGGAAGCGGGGATTGGCCTGCGTCAGATTGATCTGTACAGTGAGGTCGTCAATGGCCTCCACTGATTCCACCCAGGTTGTCGTCTCCTCCGCCCAGGTCATACCTGGGTTCTCAGCGAGGAGGTTGTAGGTGAAAACGACGTCGTCCGCCGTGAAGGGCTCGCCATCGTTCCACATCACGCCATCGCGAAGGTTAACCGTGATGGCAGTGTAGTCGTCATTGTATTCGAAACCCTCCGCCATCCATGGAATAAACTCGCCGGTCTGGAGGTTGTAGTAGAAGAGGTACTCGTAGGCCACCTGGTGCATCCCCGTGCCGGAGCGGCTGACACCGGGCGCATAGATGTTGAAGTTGGTCGGGTCGGCGATCCGACCTCCGAGAGCGACGTTGAGGGATTCTGCACGCTCGCTGTCGGCTGGGGCTGCTTCCTCCTCAGGCGCCTCCTCAGGCACGGGAGTGACTTCGACGACCTGAGTGACGACCTGCTCTACAACTTGTGGAGTGCCCTCGACCACCACGGTCTCACGCACGACAACGGTCTCGACAACCGTCTCTGGCTCGGGTTGAGCTCCCTGTGCACAGGCGACGAGCCCCGAGAAGGCCACCAGTACGACTAGTACGAAGAACCATTTTCTCTGCATCTTTCTCCGTCCTTTCTCAATATCAGGAGGAAACTGGTTGAACCATCATGAGTAGTACAGCGGGTCGGTTTGGCAAAGGCTCATCTTCTACTGTCTGGTCAAGAGGCATCCCTCCTTCCTTGCAAGCAATGGGGAGTGGTACTCGCTATTTAAGCGTTAGCCGGCACTTGCTCGCGAACAAACACCGTGTCCATTGCTTCACGGGACACAGTGTCATGCTCCTCATAGAGATAGCAAGCTGCGACGCGATGGGAGTCCGGATGAAACAGCGGCGGCTCTGCTTCAATACATTGTGGCATCGCGTGGGGGCAGCGCGGCGCAAACTTGCACCCGTTGTCAGGAAATGCCGCTCGCCCGTCGCCGGATTCGAGGGGCTCCTCACCCCACCGCCGATTAGGATCCGGTAGCGGAATCGAGCCGATCAGCAGTTGTGTGTAGGGATGTCGCGGCTCTTTCACCACCCGTTCGACATCGCCCGCTTCCACAACAGAGCCCTGATACATAACAAGAATGTTGTCGCTAATCTGATAGGCCGTCGTGAGGTCGTGCGTGATGTAGATGAGCGAGATGCCAAATGCCTCGTTAAGGTGGCGCAGGTTCGACAGGACGGTGGCTCGTAGGGACGCATCGATCATCGAGACCGGTTCATCGGCAAGGATCACCTTCGGTCGCAAGAGGAGCGCCCGCGCCGCCATGATGCGCTGGCGCTGCCCGCCACTCAGTTGGTGTGGATAGCGCCCTAGCGTCTCTTCGGGACGCAGCCCAACGGCCTGCAGTGCCTCCTCGATCAGCGCCTGTCGCTCAACCTTCGTACGTGCCAGACCGAACTTTGCAATAGGGGTGGTCAACACATGATCCACCTTGTAGAAAGAGTTAAACACTTCAAAGGGGTCTTGGAAGATGGCCTGCACGTCGCGCCGGAAGGAACGCTTCTCGGAGCGTGATAGGCGGCGCAGCTCTTTGCCCTTGTAAAGCACCTCGCCCTCGCTGGGCGTCTCGAGGCCCAGCAGCAGGCGGGCCATCGTGCTCTTTCCACTCCCACTCTCCCCCACCACTGCTGTGATCAGGGGTTGATCACCGTCGATAGCCAGCGAGAAATCCTCCAGGGCAACCGTCTCATGTTGACCGAACAGCCCGCCGCCAAACACCTTCGTGACGTGGCGAGCCTCGAGTAGCGCGCTCATGGCGTTACCTCCGGTTGCTCATCGAGGTGCTCCTCCAGTAAGAGGCAGGCAGCTGAGTGGTCGGGGAACAGTGGGATCAAGTAGGGATCCTCCATCGTACAGCGTTCCATCGCGTAGGCACATCGGGGGTTGAAGGGGCACCCTGTGAGCTGCTCGAGCATAGAGGGCGCAGAGCCCGTTTCCCCCTCAAACACCTCTTTCTTTTCTAGGGTTGGGAGGCTGTTCATCAACAACTGGGTGTAGGGGTGCTGGGGGTTAGCGAAAATATCGTGGACCGTTCCCACCTCCACAAACTTTCCGGCATACATGACTGCGACCCGATCCGCAAACTGAGCCATGAGTCCCATATCATGCCCGATCAGGATCACGGACGCCCCCAGGTCCTCCTGTACCCGGCGCAGGGTCTCCATCACGCGTCGCTGTACCACGACGTCCAGCGCACTGGTCGGTTCGTCGGCAATGATTACCTTCGGGCGCAGGCTAATGGCGATGGCCATACAGACTCGTTGCTTCATGCCACCGCTTAACTCATGGGGGTACGCATTGGCAACGTCCGGCCGAAGCCCGACCCATTCCAGCAGCTCCGCCACCCGATCATTCCACTCCCGTTTTGGCAAACGGACGCCGTGGCTGCGCATACCATCGATGATCTGATGTTTGATGCGCATGACCGGGTTGAGGGAATTCATCGCGCCCTGCGTGACGAGTGCGATTTTCGACAGTCGTAGCTGCCGCATCTGCCGTTCCGAGAGGCTTAGCACCTCAACCCCATCCAAGCAGACCTCGCCCGATTCGATCCGGCCCGGGGGTCTGATGAGCCGCATCAGCGCGAGAGCAATGGTAGACTTGCCTGACCCGGACTCACCGATCAGGCCAAAGCGCTCTCCCGGCTTGAGATCGAAGCTCACATCCTCAACAGCCTTCACCGAGCCACGTGGCGTGTGGTAGTAGACGCGAAGGCTCTTAACTTCAAGAGGTAGAGTCATTGGGGAAATATCTTCATGTGTTACATGGCCAACTGCTAACAACCCCTCTTCAAGAGGAGCTTACAATTGCCCGGCGCTTCGTTGCGTAATCGAAGAATAACAGCACTTCAGGGAATCTGTCAAATAGGATTACTCTCCACCCAGCAACTGCCCCAGGCCAAGATTCATCCCGCCGCTCCGGCCCTCTGGCCCGAGCTGCGGCATGAACTGCGCAATCTTGCGCGCCAGCTTCTCCATGGGCATAGACTGCAGCCACACTCGCCCAGGGCCGCGCAGCGTCGCAAGGAAGAGTCCTTCACCCCCCAGGAGGATGTTCTTGAAGCCGCGAACCATCTGCACGTCAAAGCTGACGGAGGGCTCGAACATCGCGACGTGGCCGGTATCAACGCGCAGTGTCTCGCCCGGTGCTAGCTCCTTTTCGATGATCTCGCCATCCAAGTTAACGAAGACATAACCGGGCCCGGTCAACCGCTGTAGAACAAAACCCTCGCCGCCGAAGAGCCCCGACCCCAACTTCCTTCGGAAGTGGACGTCCAGGTCAACACTCTTCTCGCCACACATGAACGAATCCTTCTGCACGATCATCGACTGTCCCTCCTCCAGGTACAAGTCAAGGATCTTGCCGGGGAACTCCGCCGCGAAAGCGACCTCCCCCTCTCCTCTTTTCACGTAGTAGTCGACGATAAAGAGGGATTCGCCAGACAGGGCACGCTTGAACATCTTGCCCAGGCCGCCACCCGCATTCGTCTCCATCTCCACGTCCTGCGTCATCCAGCTCATCCCTCCAGAGGAGGAATAGATACGATCGCCAGGCTTCAAGTCAACCAGGACGACGGGCAGCGTGGTGCCGCGTATTTCATAGGTCAGTGCCATGATAACTCCTTTAGATTTTGGCTTACCACTCGGCGGTCAGCGAGGCTCAACCGGCGCACGGTGTGCTTTATAACAATAATGCTTAACCTCCACGTTGAATACGTGGGTAGGGTAGGGCAGGTTGCGGAATCCAGAGAATCCCCGTACAGGATAATGGAAAAGTATCAACCAAACTACCCGGCGAACTGAATCATTCCGATAATGATTCTCCCCTATGATTGCAATCTAATATCATAGATATCATAATGACGCGAGGGGGAGTGTGGGCAGACAAATGGAGGAAAGCCATCTAACAGGCGTTGCCCAAACTTCTAGCGAACCCACAGTCTATGTGTCTCCGTATAAGTTGTAGGGTTGCGGTTAACTTGGAGCACCTCATGGTTAAGAGAAAGCATTCCAATCGGAGGCGTCGTCTGTACGACCAGCGCAAGCTTCGTTTGTACGACGAACTATACCTGGCTGTTGGTAGGCGATATCGTCGGAAGTGGTGGTGGATTCCATCTAGTGCAGTTGGACTTGTCGCGGGATTGGTGGCTTGGGCTCTAAACCCGGGCATGGAAGCCGCGCTTGAACGGGCACCCTTGAGCATTCTGACCTTCGGCGTTTTCTTCGTAGGTACCTTACTTCTTTTGATGGGAAGGGAACTGGTTTCTGGGTCAGAAAGAGAGTTCGAGCACGTGGAGGATGCCATCAATCTCCTGCGTCAGAAGGTACCTAAGGATGCTAACCTGTCTGTGGTTGAAAAACGTGCGCAAAATAGCAGTCAGGGTGCCTCAACTCAGGTAATAATTCCCCTGCTGCTTCTGCCGATTCTTGTTTCTGTCCTTACCGCTACCGACCTGCCCTTTACCAAGTGGATTTATCTGTTGCTCGCGGTCGAGTTACTTGCGTTTCCCTTACTGCTAGTGCTAGTTCGGGCACAAGTAGCATCGATAATGTTACACGCCCTAGCAGAGTATCAGAGCGAGCAAAGTGATACCGCTGGGTTATCGGAAGATAGTCCTTTCGCAGAAAACCTCTTGGGTCAGCCCGCTGTGCCAGAGGAGAGGAGCCTGTTACATCGAAAGAAAACGCCTAATGGATCATCGAGCGCAGGTCGGACTGGTGGAGCAGAGCACAGGAGAAGGGCTAGAGAAGAGGATATCCGCCCGTGATATAATGCTGCGCTTTGCCCCTTTCCACTCTCCGACTACCATTACCGCCGCTGCCAGGTCACTCAACGAAACCCAACATCGAATACAGAACAACCCATGCTCCTCATAGGTTTTGAAAGCCCCGTCCTCTTCCTCTATCTTATCGTTTCTTTCCTCATCAGCTTCACGTTGCATGAGGCAGCCCACGCCTTGGCTGCCACCATCCTGGGCGACTCGACCTCGCGAGAGATGGGACGGCTCACATTAAACCCCCTGGCCCACCTAGAGAAATGGGGCACGCTGCTGATGCTCTTCGTGGGGCTGGGTTGGGGCAAGCCAGTGCCGATCGATCCCTTACGTTTCAAAGGGGTTTCCCCCAAGGTGGGCATGGGCATCGTGGGCATCGCGGGTCCCATCGTCAACCTAGTGCTGGCGCTGCTTATTGCCATCCCCCTTCAACTGAAACTCATCCCCTTCCTGCCGCGGGATGTGGGACCACTGCTTATCTCCTGGGGGGAGTTCGCGTCACTCTTCTTCCTGTTGAACATCTCGCTGGCCGCCTTCAACATGATTCCGTTTGGACCATTGGATGGCGCCCGCGTGCTCAACGCCTTCTTGCCCGAGCGCTGGTTTTATTTCTCGTCGCGCATCGAGCTGCCGCTACTCGGGGTCTTCTTCAGCCTTATTCTGGTCGATCGTTTCCTTCAATTCGGCTTCCTCGGCAACCTGATCCAGCCAGTGGCGTGCAATGCCTGGTGGCTCTTCATCCATTATTCCCCGCCAGTCCTTTTCTCCTGTGGATGAACCGCTGAGACCTTCGCCGCTACTCCCCCTCTGCTCCAGAAACTATGCTATAATGGAGCCATTACGACTCACAAGGATGTCATGGAGGATCAGGTTGATGAGCGAGGTTGTACCACTCGACACCGTAGATGCGCCCGCCAAGCCCATCATCGATTTTGAATTGGTAACAATCCCGGAAGAGGAATTAGAAAAACTCTACCGCGTCATTATTCTGAACGATGACGTCACGACCTTTGAGTTTGTGATCCTCGCGCTCATCGTCGTCTTCGAGATCGAGGAGAGCCGTGCCGAGGCCATCGCGTGGGAGACACACACCAGGGGGGAGGCCTACGTGGCGACCCTCCCCCTCGAAGAGGCGAAGGAGAAGGTCTTCCGTGTCCAGTACGCAGCGCGCGAGCAGGGCTACCCCCTAGAGTTCGTGATCGAGCCCGAGGAGTAATCCTGACCTAGACATCTAATGCATCGGCCGGCGGCTGGGCATCGACAGGAATCTCGGTCGGATGCTCCGTCGTAGGTGCGTGCTCTTCCGCTGCCTTCGGGAAGAGCAGGGAGACGACGACGGAAGTGCCAAGTACGACACCGATGAAGCCAAGTGACCACTCGATCGGCACGTGCAAGCCGTGCTCCAGGAAGAGCGGCGATAGGCTCTCGACCAGCATCTTGACCCCTACAAAGGATAACACTACCGCTAGTCCCAACTGCAGGTAGTGGAACTTCTCGATAACCCCTGCAAGCAAGAAGTAGAGCGCGCGAAGGCCAAGGATAGCGAAGATGTTCGAGGTGTAGACGATGAAAGGGTCTTGCGTGATGCCAAAGATAGCCGGAATGGAGTCCACAGCGAAGATTACGTCGGTCGTTTCGACCAATAACAGTACAACGAGCAGTGGCGTCGCGACCCGTTGCCCCGCTTCTACGATCGTGAACTTCTCGCCGTGGTACTCGTTGGTAACCGGCATGAACCGTCTCAACAGTCCCAGAACTGGATTCGCCTCGGCATCGATATGACGCTCGTCCTCAAAGGCCATCCGAATCCCCGTGAAGAGCAAGAACGCGCCGAAAATCGTGATGAGGAACTCGAAGCGGGAGATGAGCGCCGCTCCGATCAGAATCATCGCACCGCGTAGCACGAGCGCGGTGAGAATTCCCCAGAACAGCACCCTGTGCTGGTAGATGGCAGGCACGTTGAAGTAGGAGAAGATCAGCACGAACACGAAAATATTGTCAACGCTGAGCGACTTCTCGAGCAGGTACCCTCCTAGGAACTCCAGCGCGACCGTCCTGCCCGCGTAGAAGTAGAGACCGACGTTGAAGAGCAGTGCTAGACTAATCCAGACAGTACTCCAGACGGCCGCTTCTCTGACCGATACTTTATGTGACTCACGGTGAAACACACCGAGGTCCAGGGCCAGCATCACCAGCACAAAGGCATTGAAAGCTACCCAGAACCAGATGTTAACGCCTTCCATATACGATCATCCTCCTTCATCCCTTTTCATCGTGCAAACAAAAAACGCCTACCATCTCCGACTTGCTGCCAGAGATCTAGGCGTTTTTCGCAAGACACCCTCGAACCGGCAGAAGCTGATGGTTCGAAGGTCTTGCCTGTCAGGCTTATTGGGTGCTGACTGATGAGACCGGGTAGCCATCCCGCTACCGTCGTGACGATCTCACCACCGGCCCCGGCGCCGGTGGCTACTCCCCTTCTGGAATACTTTTCAGTTATTAATGGCTTCGCTTATCAATAAGCGGGATCCCTGCCATCACTTAGTACTCGGCTGTCGGCTGCGGGCCAGCCACATCTACCGCAGGCTCCGCGACCTCTTCCTCCTCGATGAAGTCGGCAGCCGTCTCACCTTCCTCGCCAACCACCTCGACCTGCACGAACGCAGGTACATCAGGGTGGATGCGGATCTCGACCTCGTAGTTACCAAGCTGCCGGATCGGCTCATGCAACAGGATCTTCCGCTTCTCGATCTCCTCCTCCGCCTCGATTACCGCTTCGATACGCTCCGCGATGTCGGCACTCGTCACCGAGCCATAGAGGCGACCCCTCTCGCCAACCTTGCGCTCAAAGCGGAGAACGAGGCTCTTGATCACATTCGCGAAAGCCTGTGCATCCGCGAGCTCGCGCGCACGGTGCTTCTCTGCCGTCCGCTTCAGGTTTTCCGCCTGCTTCAGAGCGCCCTCTGTGGCCAGGGTGGCGAACCCCTGAGGAATGAGATAATTGCGGGCATACCCCGGCTTGACATCAACCACATCGCCGATGCGGCCTAGCTTCACCACATCTGCTGTTAGCAAGACCTTCATGACTGAACTTCTCCTCTTTCATGCTCTTTATTGACTAGCCGCTGCTCGGCCAAGGGGCAACTATAGCGCAAAAATCGGCGTGGAGCAAAGATCTGCCCGTTTTTACTACTCTCCGCACGAGCCGGCCACCGATTGAAATCGGAGCTGGGGGGCCTGCCGCCAATTGTCCGCCTTCGCGGACAAGAGGGCGTCGGGTTGAGTTACAGAGGGTGCGTGTCACCTTCTCGTAGCCAAAGCAGAACGGTGACAAGTGTAGACCGTAGAAGTGTAGACCAGGGTGGTTCAAGTCTACACCCCTACACCCCTTTGCGTCTTTGCGTCTTTGCGTGAGTCTCTTTCATCCTTCCTCCCTCCTCCTTTCTCCTTCCGCTACACGCCCACACGCCCTTGGGAAGGCGTACCGCTATGCACGGCGGGGGCGTGGCAACCGGTAGTGAGGATCCGCCGCCCAAGCACCGCCTCGCCCGGTTGCTGCGCCCCTACGCCACGTCGCCTTTGCCGGAGGCGTCGGTATCATCCGTTCCTTCCTCCTTAAACCGGACATTTCAGACATCACCCTAGCGCCTCGATCACGTCCCATTTTCCCCATTTCTCACCTAA
>JALZCF010000383.1 GCA_030863245.1 Chloroflexota bacterium | reverse complement strand
AGCGACCGCGAAAATCATAACACCTTGAAAGGGCTGCCCTCCGCCCCTTATGCTAACGTTAGGGCCACTCGGGCAGACCTCTGCCGCGAGGTGTGCAATATTGACCCGCAGCAGACCCTAGAACCGAAGGAGGCGCGCGTGCTAAGCACCTACAGGGCTACGCCCGAGGGTGACCGCCGGGATGGATTGAGTTGTCGCCAAAGCGTTCACAGCACACGCCCGTCCAGATCATGATGTTGGAGGGTGCCTCATAATCCTATGTTGACACTCACGATGGCGATAATCGGGATCGGACTCGATCCTTCGCCGACATTTACGCTTCTCAGCCAAGTTCCGGCTGCTGAGCCAGCGCGGTTCACGGGCTGGATTATCCAGCAGCCGTTTTTTGGTGCACTTATTGGTGCGCTCGTTGGTGGTGCGGTTTCCGCCATCGGCTGGTATGTCTCTTGGAAGAAAGAGCAAAGCGGCCGCCGGCAGGAGGCGTCGCTCCGGCACCTGCAGCGCCAGATCGAGGAGTTCTACGGTCCGCTCCGAGGGTTAATCGTCCAGTCACGGACGATCTACGAGGTAGCCAAGAAGGATCTACCCAAGCGAGACGACGGTCGGCTAAATGTCCGCGAATTCACGCACGATGAACACAGGCGCTGGAACCACTTCGTCGACTCATACCTGCGCCCTTTGAACCAGCAAGTATCGGACCTCATACGTACGAAGCTATACCTGGTGGAGGGTGGTGTTCTCCCGGAAAGCTTCGAGAAGTTCCTTGAACACGCGGCGCAGTCGGAGGCCGTCCACAGCCTACGTGATCAAGGGAGCGGCAGACTCGGGGACGTCTGGGTACCGTACCCGGTGCAGTTCGAGACAGACGTGAAGAAAACCCTCGATTTTCTTGTTGCGCGATACCAGAGCGAGATACAGGCCTCCTTTTCCGGCCGCTTGGACCAAAGACCGCGAGGAAGCATTGAGGCAGGCCAGCGATAGTTCCCGGCTGCTGCCCGTGCGGGGGAGCCCTAACGGTTCGCTGCACGCGGACGCAGGGCCATCCATATTTTCGGCGGGTGCGGTGCAAGTGTATGGCCCAGCGCCATTTACGAGCTTCTGTGCCGGCCCTGCGCCGGTGAGCTTGAGCGTTAGACGCACGCAGGTTTCTTCTCAGGCTTGCGGGAATCCATTCCAACCGTGTAGTATCTCGCCTGCCGGGCGGGGCTCTTGATTCAGCCACCATAAACCTCCGCTCCTCAACACAATGATCCGCCGTTTCCGATTGATACTCGCCGCCTCCATCGTTCTTCTTTCTGCTTGCAGCGAGAGCCCCTCTGATCCGACTCGCCGTCTGCCCGATGAGCCAGGGCGCATCCTCTATGTTGCTGAAGAGGCAGCTTGGACACGACAGCGCCTTCTCATCGCTACTTCGGGCGGCAGCCATCCGGATACGATTACCGAGTCGCTCGGACGGCAGGTCTACTTTGACTGGTCCGCTGCAAACAATCTGATCGCGTATACGTCTTCCTCTCAGTCGGGTATTCAGATCATCCGCTCAGATGGCTCTTCAGTACGTGTGCTCGTGGAGCACCTCGAATCCAGCGAGATTCGTTACCTGCAGTGGTCTCCTGATGGAACGCGGCTGCTCTACCACATCGGTGATGGGATCTTCGTTCTCCCGGCCCAGGGCGGGACGCCGCTTCGAATTGCGGGGAATACCGACTGGTACGCATCCCCAGCGTGGTCACCCGATGGGCGGGAAGTCGCGTTCTCGCGGCAGGGACCCGCCCCAGAGTTTCGCTACGAGCTCTGGATCGCTCGTGCCGATGGTAGCCGCGAGCGCAGAGTCGCGCTACCCATGTCCGTTCTGCATCCGCGCTGGTCGCCAGACGGGCGCAGGATTGCCTTTGACAATTCCCAGGTTTTTGTTGTAAATGCCGATGGCTCTGGACTGCAGGTGCTGGCTGGTGACTGTGCTCCCTCTCAGGCGTGTGGGTCGGCCGCCCTGGTGGAGTATCCCCAGTGGTCTCCTGATGGTGGAAAGATCGCCGCGATCCAGAGCGGGTCAGTTGTGTTGATTGATGTGAGCACAAAGCGCTCGACCACAGTTCCCGTAGGTGGAGCGGTCAACCCTGCACCTCGCTGGTCACTCGATGGCTCAAGGGTAGCCTTCGTCGGCCACACGCCAGATGGCCGCATGGATATCTTCACTGCTTCGCGAGAAGGGGATGATATCGTCCGGATAACCACATCACCCTATGACGACGATATCCCGCTATGGGTTCGCTGAGCAGGCGG
>JALZCF010000342.1 GCA_030863245.1 Chloroflexota bacterium | reverse complement strand
TGAACCCGGGCTCGCGCGCAGTCGGCCTCAAGGCGCTCGCGCTCTCGGAACTGGGCCAGAACATGACGGAGATCACGGAGCTGATCGGTACGGGACGCAACCAGATTACCATGGACCAGGTGGATGTCGAAGAAGTCTTCCCTTACGCCTGTTCCGATGTTGACATGACAAGCCGCCTCGTGCCGGTTCAAAGGGAGCAGCTCAAGCAGAAACTTCTCTACGACCTTTTCCGCGATGTCGAGATGCCTCTCGTGCCCGTGCTCGTGGATATGGAACTGACAGGCGTTGCCTTCGATCCGGCCGTCCTGACAGATGTCCGTGAGCAGTTGAACGAGAAGCTGGCGGAACTGGAAAAGCAGATTTACGAGTATGCAGGGTATGAGTTCAACATCAACTCCCCGCAGCAGCTCTCCGATGTGCTCTTCGAGGAGTTAGGGTTGGACAAGCGCAAGAGTTCCAAGACCAAGACAGGCTATTACTCGACCGCTGTCAACGTGCTCGAGGCCCTGAAGAGCGAGCACCCCATCGCCGAGCTTGTCCTGGAGCAACGCTCGCTCCAAAAGTTGCTCTCTACCTATGTGGATCAGTTGCCCACGATGATCAACCCGGCGACTGGGCGTATTCACACTAACTTTTCTCAGATCGCGGCCGAAACGGGCAGACTCTCC
This sequence comes from Chloroflexota bacterium, assembly GCA_030863245.1. Taxonomy (GTDB): domain Bacteria; phylum Chloroflexota; class Anaerolineae; order Ardenticatenales; family Ardenticatenaceae; genus JALZCF01. Next base: position 2,997 of record JALZCF010000342.1, on the reverse strand, counting down.
AGCTCAGACCCTAATCTACAAAACATCCCGATTCGTACCGAGATTGGTCGCGAGATCCGGCGAGCCTTCGTGGCGCCTCCTGGCTACTTCCTGCTCTCTGCCGACTACTCTCAGGTGGAACTGCGCGTGCTCGCCCACCTCAGCGGCGATGAGGCAATGCTCGGGGCATTCCGCAACGATGAGGATATTCATACGGCGACCGCGGCACGGCTTTACCATGTGGATATGGATGAGGTGACATACGACCAGCGGCGCATTGCCAAGATCATCAACTATGGCTTACTCTATGGGATGAGCGCCTATCGGCTGGCGCGAGAAGCAGGGATCGAGTACGCCGAGGCGGAGGAGGCGTTGCATACCTACTTCCGCACCTTCCCGCAGATTGAGGAGTACCTGGAAGGCGTCGTGGACGAGGCACAGGAGAAGGGCTACGCGGAGACCATCTTGGGCCGCCGCCGCTACTTCCCAGAGTTGATGACTAACCGTTACTCAAACCAGGGACGTGCCGCGGAGCGTGCCGCCAAGAATCATCCCATTCAAGGCAGCGCGGCGGAGATCATCAAGATAGCGATGATCAATATCCACAGGCTCCTCGAAGAAAGCAACCTCCGATCACGCATGGTCCTGCAGGTGCATGACGAACTCCTCTTCGAGATTCCCGAGGATGAACTGGAGGAAGTCGCGCCTCTGATCACTGGGATGATGGCCGATGCGATGGAGCTCAAGATCCCGCTCAAGGTAGATGCCAAAGTGGGCCACAACTGGGCCGAGATGGTGCCGCTGGACGAGTTTATGGAGTGAGGGAGGATAGGGTGCCATGACAGCGGATCATGATTTTCGGCCTTACCTGGATTTTGCCATTGACGCAGCATGGCAGGCGGGGCGATTGACGCTGCAATATTTCCAGGCGGCCTTTGATGTAGAGTGGAAGGGGGACGACTCACCGGTGACGGTGGCGGATCGCGGGGCAGAAGAGTTGCTGCGGCGCCTGATCGAGGAAAAGTATCCCGACCACGCTATCGTGGGGGAGGAGTTTGGCGAGGACTATCGAGAGGATGCAACCTTCCGCTGGATACTCGACCCGATCGATGGCACGCGCTCCTTCATCCATGGTGTGCCGCTCTACGCTGTGCTCGTGGGGCTGGAGGTCGAGGGAGAGATGGTGGTCGGCGTAGCGAACTTCCCAGGGCTGAACGAGTTGGTGGCGGCCGCGACGGGACAGGGATGTCGCTGGAATGGACGGCCCTGCCGCGTCTCGCAGGTGGAGCGCCTGTCAGAGGCCCTTGTCTGCTTCACGGACGCGGCCAACTTCGCCGCTTACAACCGTGCTGAGGTATGGGAGCGGCTTGCAGGGGCCTTACACACACAGCGCGGCTGGGGTGATGCCTACGGACACGTCCTCGTCGCCACGGGCCGTGCCGAGGCCATGCTCGACCCCATCATGAGCGTCTGGGACTGCGCGGCCCTCCTCCCCATCCTTCAAGAGGCAGGCGGCACCTTCACCGACTGGGAAGGCAACACCACGGCTTACGCCGGTGAGGCAATCTCGACGAATGGACGGGTATTAAAAGAGATACTGGAACTTGTGAGATGACTACGGTCAGAGATATGTGCTAGACTTGCCTTTGACGGACACTTTGAGGGCAGGAAGACCATGATCCAAAGTCAATTAGCCGAGAAGATTGAACAAGCTATCGATAGGGCCCAGCAGTCGGATGCGCTCCCACAGTTCCAGTGGGACGGTGAGGTGCCGCTAGAGCGGCCGCGCAACCCGGAGCATGGGGATTTCGCGACGCCGGTTGCGATGAAGCTGGCGAAGGTTGCGCGGCGCTCACCGAGAGATGTGGCGCAGGCGATCGTGGATCATCTAGCGATCGGCGAGCTGGTCACGTCGGCAGAGATCGCGGGTCCCGGATTCATCAACCTGCGCATGAACCCGAACTGGCTTGCCGAGCAGGTGAATGTGATCCTGGAAAAGGGCAGATCCTACGCAAACCTCGATATCGGAGAGGGGCTCCGGACGCAGGTGGAGTTCGTTTCCGCCAATCCGACGGGGCCGCTCACGGTCGGCCACGCGCGCAATGCAGTGCTGGGGGATACGCTCGCTACGCTGTTGGAGGCAGCGGGCTATGACGTGACACGAGAGTACTACTTCAACAACGCCGGGCTCCAGATGGAGGCGCTTGGTGAGACACTCAAGATCCGGTACCTGGAGCTGCTGGGTGAAGAGAGCGCGCAACTCGTGCCTGGGAAGCATTACGAGGGCGAGTACATGCATTGGATCGCCGCCACGCTCTACGCCATCCACGGTGACGCGTGGCGAGACAAGAGCATAGACGAGTTCAAGGATCTGGCAGTGGATACGATCTTTGCCGATATCCGCAACACGTTGCGGCGCCTGAATATCCACTTCGACGTCTACTTCAACGAGGACACGCTCTACGGCACAGGTGAGGTAGAGGATGTACTTGAAGGGCTGAAAGAACGAGGCTGGCTCTACTTCGAAGATGGCGCGTGGTGGTTTAAAGCGACAGAGTTTGGCAAGGAGAAGGATCGCGTCTTTGTACGCTCGAGTGGCCTACCCACCTACCGCGTGCCAGATATTGCCTACCACCGCAACAAGCTCGAGCGCTTCGACAAGATTGTTGATATCTTCGGTGCGGATCATAAAGATGCCATTCCCGATGTCATCGACGCACTCACGGCACTGGGGGAGGAAACCGGGGATATCGGCGTGCTGATCCACCAGTTCACCACGTTGGTTCGGGATGGGGAAGAAGTGAAGATGAGCACGCGCCGCGCCACCTACATTACGCTGGACGAGCTGATCGACGAGGTGGGGGCGGACGCCGTGCGCTATTTCATGCTTGCCTACTCGCCGACATCACATATGACCTTCGATATCAACCAAGCTAAGTCGAAGAAGGAAAATGAGAACCCGGTCATCTACATCCAGTACGCACACGCCCGTGCCTGTGGCATTCTCGAGCGGGAAGC
>JALZCF010000341.1 GCA_030863245.1 Chloroflexota bacterium | reverse complement strand
ACGAACACTAAAGTGTTTACTACGAACCGTTGCGGCGCTTTACGACACAATTGGTATTACTCCCCGCTCCCCTACCTACTATCTACATTACACTCTTACACCCTCACGCTCCCTCACCTTATCAGCCGTTTCCACCTGAGTCGCCTGCACGGCGGTTACTGCAATGGTGTAGACAATATCGTCCACGAGCGCGCCGCGGCTGAGGTCGTTGACGGGGCGCTTCAGCCCCTGCAGCACGGGACCGATGGAGACGTAGTTGCCACTGCGCTGCACTGCCTTGTAGGTGGTGTTACCGGTGTTAAGGTCCGGGAAGATGAAGACGTTGGCGTGCCCCGCCACGCGGCTATCCGGGGCCTTCTTTGCGGCCACATCTGGGATGGCGGCAGCATCGAACTGGAGCGGACCGTCGATGAGCATCTCCGGTTCCATCTCCTTTGCCAGCTCGGTCGCCTCGCGGACCTTCTCCACGTCCTTCCCTTCACCGGACGCGAGGGTGGAGTAGGAAATCATCGCGACCTTGGGATTGATGCCGAAAGCTTTGGAAGTGTGGTAGCTTTGAACCGCGATCTGCGCCAGTTGGGGCGCGGTCGGATCCGGCACAACCGCACAGTCGCCGAAGACCCACACCCGATCGGCCAACAGCATGAAGAAGACGCTGGAGACAATATCTACGCCTGGCTGCGTCTTGATAATCTGGAAGGCGGGCCGGATCGTATTTGCCGTCGTGTGGACCGCGCCCGACACGAGGCCATCGACCATACCTCGATGGAGCATCATGGTGCCGAAGTAGACGTTGTCGTGCATCAGATCCTCAGCGGTGGTACGGTTCATCCCCTTGTGTTTACGCAATTCCACGAGTTCATCCACGAAGGAGTCGAAGAGCTCAGACTCGACGGGATTGATGATCTCTGCCTTCAATACGTTCGCGTTGACCCGGCGCGCTTCCTCCAGGATATCCGCCTTGTCGCCCAGTAGCACGATCTCCGTGATACCGCGCTCTAAAATGATCGAGGCAGCCTGCAGGGTGCGTGGCTCATTCCCCTCCGGTAGGACGATCGTCTTATCGGCGGCCTTCGCACGTTGCATGATCGAATATCGAAAAGCTGCGGGCGAGATCACATCACGTGCGGGAATGTCCAGATAGTCAAGAATCTCTTCCCGATGCAGATGCTCGACGATCAGTTCCACCGTCCAGCGGATCTTCTCCCAATCATCCTCCTCGATGTAGACGCGCTTATTCTGGATGATCGTGCTGGTCTCGAAGGTATCTGTCTCGACCAGTAGGATGGGGAGGCCATCACCGCTCTGGTTGGCAATCAGTTCCATGATGGACTCGTGCGGTTCATATCCCACCGTCAGTACGACGCCCGCCAAGCTCGCCTTATCGAGTGCGGATTCGTACAAGTGGGTCATCATGATAATATCCTCACGATCACCCGGCACGATCGCCAGATCGCCTTCCTCCAGATGGTTGACCGCATTCTCCGCATGCATAGCGAGAATGATGGGACGAAGGGCGCGCCGCGCCAGTTGCTCCTCGCCGCGCAGCACCTTTGCCTTCAAAGGCTCAACCAGATCACGGACCCGCGGTGCTGCGATTTTCCGCACGAAGGGAACAACACCGAACAACTGGAGATCATGCTCCTTTAGCTTCTCCATGACGATGTCCGGGACAGCCGGATTCCCCTCCTCATCAGTCCTGACCTTATTCAAAATCACTCCCTCGATGTTGACCCCCTCCTCGCGGTAGGAACTCACGATACTCTCCATATCTGCGATGGCCTCTGTGCCTTTCTTGTAGGCGTCCACCACCAGGATCACGTCTGCCGTCAGGCTATGTGCAAGCTGGACGTTCACCTCAAACGCGAGGGTAGAGGCGGTATCATCGTACTGCATGCCCTCGACCACGACGACATCTGCTTCGGGTGGGATCGTCTGGTACAACTCGATGATCCGCTCCGCAAAGTACTTGTTCCGCCCGGTCGCGAAGTAGTCGTACGCTTCCTCCATTGTCAGCGACTCAGTCGGACTCATAGACGACAACTCATTGAAGACGGTTGCCGAGATCGCCTTGTCCCGGTCGCGCAATCGATCAGATGGATAGATCTGCCGCTGCGCCACCGGCTTGAAATAGGCGACCCGCCGGCCCTCCTCCGACAGTAGCTTGATCAGTCCCAATGCCACAGTCGTCTTGCCGCCCGTGGCGGTAGTCGAAAGAACAAGCAGGTTTTTCCGTTGTTGCTCTGCCATTGTTAACCTCCACTTCATCCTTGAATGATCCGGTACGTGTCGAGCGCGATCATCAATTCCTCATCGGTCGGGATGACCAATACCGTAGTCGGTGTGCCTTCCCTACTAATGATGGCACGTTCCTTGCCGTGCTCATTCGCATCCAGGTCGATCTCGATCCCGTAAGGTTCGAGACCAGCACAGATTTGGGCACGGACGGCGGCAGCGTTCTCGCCGATTCCTCCTGTAAAGACGATAGCATCTACCTTGCCAAGGACGGCCATGTAGGCACCGATATACTTTTTTGCTCGATAGCAGAAAACGTCAATAGCACGCTGGCTCGCCTCATCGCCCTGCTCGGCGCGCTCAAGTAGCACCTTCATGTCACTCTGGCCGCCAGATAAACCGTAGAGGCCGCTTTTCTTGTTGAGGAGTCGCTCGGTCTCGTCCAATGTCAATCCCGTATTCTCAACGATAAAGGGCACGAGCGAGGGATCGATATCGCCCGAGCGTGTACCCATGACCAACCCTTCAAGCGGCGTCAGACCCATCGAGGTATCGACCGACTTACCTTCGAGAACAGCGGTGACAGAGGCGCCATTGCCGAGATGGAGCGTAATGAAGTTGCCCTGCTCGCCCATTATCTCCGCGGCGCGCTCACTGACGTAGCGGTGAGAGGTTCCGTGGAAGCCGTAGCGGCGGATGCCGTGTTCCTCGTACAATTCGTAGGGCAGGGCATATAGGTAAGCCTGGCGGGGCAAGGTTTGGTGAAAAGCCGTGTCGAAAACTGCCACCTGGGGGCTGTCGGGTAAGAGCGATTCGCATACTCGGATACCAAGTAGGTTGGCAGGGTTGTGCAGCGGCGCGAGCGGAATAACCGCTTCGATCGCTGATTCGACCTCCGGGGTAATGAGCGTGGAATCTGCAAATGCCTCACCGCCGTGCACGACTCGGTGTCCGACGCCGTCGAGTTGTTCCAGGCTATCGATCACCTGTCCAGCACCGCTGCTTATTGTCTCAAGGATCAAGGAGATACCAGCTTCATAGGTAATATCGGCGCACGTCTCCTCGTGACGCTGCTCCACTTTTTCCCATTCGAAGCTAGCACGAGGGGTCCCAATCTCGCTCATCAATCCACTGATAAGTCGCTCTTCCGTTTCGGGGTTGATGACTTGGAACTTGATGGAGGACCTGCCACAGTTTAGGACCAGGATAACCATTTGGATGATACCTCCTGTTAGAGTGAGAAGATGTGGAACTGATGTATGTTGCGTGGTGCGTGGTGCGTGGTGCGTCTAGGTTTTGTGGGTTCGTGTGTTTGATTGAGTGGGTGTAGGATAACAGAGATGGGGTTAGGAAAGCAAGGAGTGAACCATTGGGGTTCGTCCGTGTCTGATAGGGTAAAAAGCTACGGTCGTTTGCATAAAGTGGGTGAGTCGTGGTAAGGTAAGTGTTTGTTGAAATAGATGATGAACTACAAGTTAGCGCCAAGGAGTGTCGAATGCCCGAGTTAGCCTCCCGCTTTGGTGTGCGCGATTTGCCCACCAAGAATTATGCATCCATTCCCCACGTCGTCGAATTGCCCGATCTGATCGAGATTCAGTTGCGCAGCTTCGAATGGCTTAAAGAAGAGGGAATCCGAGAGCTATTCGATGAGATCTCCCCTATCGAGAGCTTCAAAGGCAACCTTCAGTTGTACTTCCTGGACTATTGGTTTGAAGAGCCGAAGTACACGGAGAAGGAATGTCTAGAGATGGACCTGACCTACTCGGCACCGATGTGGGTCAAGGTGCGCCTGATCAATAAGGAAACGGGCGAGATGCAGGAGCAGGATGTGTTCATGGGTGAGTTCCCGCTCATGACGGCCCAGGGCACCTTCATCCACAATGGCTCCGAGCGCGTCGTTGTCAGCCAGCTTATCCGCTCGCCCAACGCTTACTTCTCCGTCGATGAGGATCGTACGACAGGACGTAGGCTCGGTTCAGCGAAGCTGATTCCGGACCGTGGTACCTGGATGGAGCTTACCACCAGCAAGCGAGACATCATATCGGTGAAAGTCGACCGCAAGCGCAAGATGCCCTTTACGATCTTCGTGCGTGCGTTGGGCGCGGTGCCGGATGGGTACGGCTCGACGTTGATCCAGGCGGGCAGTGACGAGGAGCTCTATGCGCTCTTTGGCGAGGTGGATGCGGACCCGGATCATCCCTACCTGGACGCGACCATCGAGCGAGACCCCACCAAGAATGCCGAAGACGCCTTGCT
>JALZCF010000340.1 GCA_030863245.1 Chloroflexota bacterium | reverse complement strand
CTGTACGCCTACTCCGATATGGAGATGAACGAGCTGTTTCGCGGGCGCATCCCGCTGGTGGAGGTCTGCTGTGCCGGACCGCGCGCGATTCCGATCCTGGAGCGTGCCCTGGAGCAGGCAACGGGGGAGCAGGAGCTGCTCCTCGCGCGCGTGCTGGCAATGCTTGGCTCAACGGTGGGTGTCCCTGTGCTGGTTGAGGCGATTGCGGCGCAACTGGTGGACGAGACATTGCCGGAGCGCGATTCCCGCATCCGCTACGCGGGTGCCCCCCCAGACCAGGGAGCGATGCCGGACGTTGTCTACCTTCTTCACGCGCTTGGAATGGCCCGTGATCGGCGTGCCCTGCCCATCTGGCAGCGCGTCGTGGATTTACTGGCCGGTGTGACTGAGGAAGAGGTGCAGAGCGGGGTCAAGGGAGTATTCTACTATGTGGATGCCGTGTGTGCGGGCGTGGAGCGGCTGGGTGATCCGGCTGCCATTCCGATGCTGAAGCAGCTCCACCGCTACCCGCCATTTCACGACAACGTGTGCCTGGCGGGCTACCAGGTAGATTTCTTCGAGGAGCGCCTGGCCTACCTGGAACTAATCATTGCTCGCGCCCTGGCACGCTGCGGCAGCCCAGAAGGGGTTATGGTTCTCATCGACTACCTGCAAGATGCTCGTGCCCTGCTGGCGGAGCATGCGCATGAGGAGCTGGTGTCCATCAGTGGCGAGGATTTTGGAAAAGATAAGGCTGCCGGGCGCACATGGCTCGAGAGGCAGGGAGAGAGCTTGCTACCTGTTCCCTGGCTCAAACCCTCGGAACCGATACTTGCTTGGGATAGTCCGATACTCACCGTCGCTGAAGAAGAAAAGAGCGAATCGGGGCTGGCAGTGGAGCGTGAAACGTAAAACGTAAACGGCATACGGAACATGCAACATGTAATATACAGCATGCAACACGCAACATTCAACATGTAAAACGTACCATCGTGTGAATGTAAGGAGTGACCGTGACAAATACTATCTCATTTATAAGTGCCAATTTTGTGGCGCGACAACTAGACTACAACATGACGCGGGGATGGGGGCAGGGCGAGAAGGCGACGAGTGAGTACTTCCGTCCGATCGAGACCTTTCCGGAACGCTTTGAGACGCTGCTGCGGGACGTGCGCGATATGGGGTTCGAGGCGATGGACCTCTGGACGGCGCATCTGGACCCGAGGTGGGCGACGAAGGAGCATCTAGGGAGTGCGCGAGAGCTGTTGGAGCGGTACGAGTTGACGGTGCCGAGCTTGGCTGGCTGGTTCGGCTCGACACTCGAGGAGTTTGAGGCCACCTGCAGGGTGGCGGGGGCGGTCAATTGTAGCCTTCTTGGCGGCTCCACCTCGGTGGTGGAGAAAGAGCGCGGCTCCTTGGTCGAAACTCTGAAGAAACATGGCCTCAAGCTAGGAATCGAGAATCACCCAGAGAAGAGCCCGGCGGAGATGCTGGCTAAGATTGGTGATGGGGGCGATGGCACCATTGGAACCACGGTTGATACGGGCTGGTATGGAACTCAGGGGTACGATGCAGCACGGGCTATCGAGGAATTGGGCCAGACCGTCTTCTACGTGCACTTGAAGGACGTTCTGGAGGTTGGCGAGCACAACACCTCTCGGTACGGCCGGGGCATTGTGCCCGTCAAGGCGTGCGTGCGGGCGCTGGAGCGGATTGGTTACGAGGGTCCGATCGGCATCGAGCACGAGCCGGAGCATTTCGATCCGACGGAAGATGTGAAGGCCAGCTTTGCCATGCTGCGTGAATGGCTCCAGCAGACGGAGGAGAAAGCGGCTCATGGATGAAAGGAAAGTGCGTGTCGCCATCGTCGGTTGTGGGAATATTGCTGGACCCTATGCAAAGGATTTGCAGCGATACCCCCACGTCGAGCTAGTGGGGGTAACCGACCTGGAGCTGCCGCGCGCCGCGACGCTCGCGGACGAGCATGGTTGCCGGGCCTACCCCTCGGTCGAGGCGCTGCTGGCCGATGAGGCGGTGGATCTGGTGGTGAATCTGACCATCCATCATGCGCACTATGCGGTCACGACGCAGTTCTTGGAGGCGGGGAAGCACGTATACAGCGAAAAGCCGCTGGCAATGCGCTACGATGAGGCGCGGGAGCTGGTGGAGCTGGCCCGCCAGAAAGGAGTGCGGCTGGGTTGTTCTCCCTTTACCTGGATGGGTGAGGCACAGCAGACTGCGTGGAAGCAGATCAGGGAGGGCCGGCTGGGAACGGTGCGCCTCGCCTATGCAGAGGTCAACTGGGGGCGTATCGAGTCGTGGCATCCTGCGCCCGGGCCCTTCTACCAGGTGGGGGCACTGTGGGATGTGGGCGTCTACCCCCTCACTCTCCTCACGACAATTTTCGGCCCAGCGCGGCGGGTCTGGTCATACGGAAAGGTGCTGTACCCCGACCGGGTGACGAAGCAGGGGACTCCCTTCCACGTCGAGACCCCGGACTTTGTGGTGACAGTGCTCGAGCTGGAAAGTGGCGTCGTGGTGCGCCTCACCACGAACTTCTACGTTACCACTCGAAGCAAGCAAACCGGCGTCGAGTTTCATGGGGACCTTGGCTCCCTCTACCTCTCCAGCTGGCAGAACTTTGATGCGGCAGTCGAGTTTGCCGAGTTCAACAAGCCTTATGAGCCTATCCCGCTGCTCGAGGAAGCACCAGAAGGCACGCCATGGGGGCGGGGCGCAGCAGAGATGGCGGCGGCCATGCTAGAGGGGCGACCACACCGCGCGACGGGCGAGCAGGCAGCGCACGTAGTGGAGATTTTGAGTGCTGCGGCGGAATCGATGCGGACGAGTGACCCCGTGCCTGTCTCGTCCAGTTTCACGCGGCCGGCGCCTATGGAGTGGGCGGACATGCTGGTGTTGAGATAACTGTTGATAGAGGCTTCTGTTCAAATGAGTAAAGATAAAACCCTACATATGATCGGCAACGCGCACATTGACCCCGTGTGGCTGTGGCAGTGGCAGGAGGGTTTCCAAGAGGTGAAGGCCTCCTTCCGCTCGGCGCTGGATCGGATGAGAGAGTACGACGATTTCGTTTTCGTTTCCAGCTCGGCCGCCTTCTACGAGTGGGTGGAGAAGAACGACCTGGCTATGTTCGAGGAGATCCGGGGGCGTATCGAGGAGGGTCGTTGGGTGGTCGTCGGCGGCTGGTGGATCCAGCCGGACTGCAACATCCCAAGTTGCGAGTCCTTTGTGCGGCAGGGCCTGTATGGCCAGCATTATTTAAGAGAGAAGTTCGGGATCACCGCGACGGTGGGCTACAACGTGGATAGTTTCGGTCATCATGCTATGCTGCCGCAAATTCTCCAGAAGAGCGGGTTAGAGAGTTACATCTTCATGCGCCCTGGCACCCATGAGATGGGGTTGCCTGGTCGCCTCTTCTGGTGGGAGTCGGACGATGGCTCGCGGGTGTTAGGCTTCCGCCTCCCGTTCGAGTATTGCACGCCGAGAAAGGAGCTAACGAACCATATCCGTCGCTGTGCCAGCGAGCTTAAACCGCCTTTCGACGAGCTGATGTGCTTCTACGGAGTCGGCAATCATGGTGGCGGACCAACGCGCGAGAATATCGAGAATATCCAACACCTGAACGATGATCCGGACTTCCCGCGACTTGTTTTCAGCACACCAGAGCGCTTCTTCTGTCGTGTGCGGGAGAAGGAGTGGTCTATTCCTGTGGTGCATGATGAGCTGCAGCACCATGCGAGCGGTTGCTACGTTGTTCACTCAGGTATCAAACGGTGGAACCGCAGGGCTGAGAACCGTCTGATCAAGGCGGAGAAGTTCTCTGCTGTTGCTTTCTGGGAGACGGATCAGCCTTACCCAGATGACTTCAAACAGGCATGGAAAGATGTACTCTTCAACCAGTTCCATGATATTCTAGCGGGTACCAGTATAGAAGCGGCCTATGATGACGCACGCAACCTGTACGGCGAGGCCTTGTCCATCGCCGACCGTGGCCTCAACTACGCGATCCAATCGCTGTCATGGAAGATCCGCATCGATCTGGAAGAGGGGATGAAGCCGATCGTAGTGTTCAACCCACACGCTTGGGCCAGCAGGGTGAACGTGCAATTGGAGGTGGGGGGCCTGAGCGAGCATGCTGGACTGGTCGATGAGGAGGGGCATTCGGTACCGATGCAGCGTATGCAGTCCCATGCCACCGCGCGCGGGCGCTACCGGATAAGCTTCATAGCCGAGCTACCGGCGCTCGGCTACCGTACTTACCGTCTCCTGCCCGAGGCGCCACCCGACGAGGCGGAAGCCATCGAGGCCAGCGACCAGGCGATGGAGAATGAACGCTTCCGCTTGGTGTTTGATCCCGAAACCGGGTACATCACACAGCTTTACGACAAGCAGAAGCAGTTCAACCTGCTCCTGGGTCCGGCAGCACGGCCAGTGGTGATGAGTGACACCAGCGATACGTGGGGTCACAATGTGTTCTGCTTCAACGACGAGGTGGGAGCATTCAGGGCAACAAGCACGCGGCTCGTCGAACATGGGCCCGTCAAGTCTGTGCTTCGCGTGATTAGTCAGTACAACCAATCAATCCTGATCCAGGATTTCACCATGTATCGCGATCTGGATCAGATCGACGTACATGTCACCGTGGATTGGCGCGAGCAACACGCCCTGCTCAAGCTGCAGTTCCCCATCAACCTGTACTTTGCGCGCGCCACCTACGAGATTCCCTATGGTCATATTGAACGACCCGTGAATGGCGAGGAAGAGCCCGGCCAGGGTTGGTTTGATTTCTCTGGTGTGGCACCTGACACGAACGAGTTGTCTGGTTTGAGCATCCTGAACGATGGGAAGTACAGCTTCGACATCCTCAACAAGGTGATGAGCATGACCGTATTACGTAGTCCCATCTACGCGCACCACATGCCCATCATCCCCGATCCAGAGGCGCACTACTCATTCATTGATCAGGGTGTCCAGCGTTTCACTTACTCCCTCCTTCCGCATGAAGGTGGCTGGGAGGAGGCCGGTACAGTGAGACGTGCCGCCGAATTAAACCAGCGACCCATCACGCTGATCGAGACGTACCATCCAGAAGGCACGCTGCCGCAGAAGGATTCCTTCGTATCGGTGGATCAGGACAATATCATCGTCAGTGTCCTAAAAAAGGCCGAGGAGGGGGACGACCTGATCTTGCGCGCCTACGAATGTAACCAGATGGCGACAGACACCACGATCCGGCTGCCGAAGTGGTGCCGGACCATCGAGGCACACTTCGGTCCCTGTGAGATCAAAACCTTCCGCATCCCTCGTGATAGGGAGCAGCCGGTTGTGGAGACGAACCTGCTGGAGTGGGAGGAGGCCCGGTAGGGTGTTTGGCGAATGTAGAATGCGGAATGCGGAGTAGAGACTGGAGACTGGAGACTAGAAAGTGGAGAGTGGGCCGCTGTATCTGAGTGGCTGGTCTGGGGCAGCGCTGGCCCACGCTTGGGTGTTGCGCGGGCATGGCGCAGAGTTGGAACAGGCGGGGATGAGGTCGACATGAGGATGGACAACGAAGGGTGGAGCAAGAACTTATGCCCAAGATTACTCTAATCGGCGCGGGAAGCATAGAGTTTACCCGTAATCTGTGTAACGACATCCTGCTAACTCCTGCCCTACAGGAGAGCACGATTAGGTTGATGGACGTGAACCCGACCCGCTTGGAGCAGGTGAGGGATATGATCCAGGCCATGATCGAGCGACGGGAGTTGCGGGCGACGGTGGAAGCAAGCCTGGATCAACGCGAAGCTGTGAAGGGTGCCGATTACGTGATCACTACCTTCCAGATTGGTGGGTTGGAGGCGACGCGCCTTGATGCCGAGATCCCGCAGCGGTACGGCGTAGAGCAATGTGTCGGCGATACGTTGGGGCCGGGGGGGGTCTTCCGAGCGTTGCGCTCGATTCCCATCTTGATCGATGTATGCCGAAATCTGGACGAGGTAGCGCCCAATGCGCTACTGCTCAACTATGTCAACCCGATGGCGATGAACTGTTGGGCTGTGGCCCGAGCTACTGGTCGGCCTCATGTAGGTTTGTGTCATAGCGTGCAAGGAACGAGCCGGATGTTGGCGCGTTGGGTTGATGTGCCCTATGAGGAGGTAATCTTCCTCTGTGCGGGGATTAACCACCAGGCGTGGTTCTTGGAGTTCCGCTGTGGAGACGAGGACCTCTACCCACATCTCTGGGCGGCCATCCAGCGTGAGGAGTTCTATGGTCGTGAGCCGGTGCGGGTCGACTTGATGAAATTCTTTGGGTACTTTGTCACGGAGTCCAGCAGCCACGCAAGCGAGTACGTGCCCTATTTCCGAAAGAATGCCAAGATGGTGAATGAGGAACTGGCACCGCGCTTCAAGGTGGAGGGTGCAGGGGGCTTCGATGCTGGGCGCACAGGTGCGTACATACGCTACTGTGAGGTGAGAGCGGAGGCCTTCGAGACGGAGTATGAGGCTTTTATATCGGGCGAGCGACCCATGCGCACGGAGCGCTCGATCGAGTATGGGTCTTTCATCATCGAGGCCGTGGAAACCGACCAACCAACGCGGATCAATGGCAATGTGCCGAACAGAGGGCTTATCACCAATCTGCCCAACGGCTGCTGTGTAGAGGTGCCGTGTCTCGTCGATGGGAACGGAGTTCAGCCCATTGTCGTCGGCGACCTTCCGCCGCAGCTTGCCGCATTGAACCGGACTAACATCAACGTGCAGGAACTAGCGGTTGAAGCCGTGCTGACCGGTAGCCGCGAAGCGGTTTACCACGCCGTCGCCCTCGATCCACTTACCGCTGCCGTCTGCACCCTGCCACAGATCCGCGCGATGGTGGACGAGATGATCGAGGCACAGGCGCGCTGGCTGCCAGAGCCGTTCCAACGTTAAACGTTATATATCATGTCTGATAAACTAAGCGTCGTTTTCATCCAGATCGACTCGCTCAACCGCCATTTCCTCCGTTGCTACGGCAACGATTGGGTGGAGACCCCAAACCTTACGGCATTTGCGGAACGGGCGGCTATTTTCGATAACCACTACACGGGCTCGTTGCCCTGCATGCCGGCACGGCGGGAGATTTGGGCTGGAACTGAGGAGTTCTGGTGGCGCGGATGGGGACCGCTGGAGCCATGGGACAGGCCGATCGCGCATCTGGCGCGGCAGGCGGATCTACCCATCATGACCCACCTTGTCACCGATCACTACCACTTCTTCGAGTGGGGTAGTCACTCCTACTTTTATGACTTCCACGGGTACGACTTCATCCGTGGCCATGAGTTCGACAACTGGCGCACCGACCCGATCCGCGAGGTGCCCGCTTGGGCAGAGAGGATGTTGGAGGTGCGCGGCGAGGGAGGTGTGACCTACCTGCGCAACGTGCAGGGCTTCGAGCACGAGGAGGATTTCTTCGCCCCACAAGTAATGCGGACGACTGCTGAGTGGCTCGACCGCAACCACGAGCACCCCCAGTTCTACCTCCACGTGGACAGCTTCGACGTGCACGAGCCATTCCACATTCCGGAGCCCTATCGCTCAATGTACACCGACTACGATTACCGCCGGTACAATCCATGGCCTAACTATGGGCGCGTGGATGAGGGAGCCGCTGCGATCGACCATGAAGAGTTAGAGTGGGTACGGGCCCAGTTTGCGGGCAAGCTGACGATGGTGGACCGTTGGTTGGGGCACGTCTTCGACCGCCTGGACCGACACAACTTGTGGGAGCGCACCTGCGTCATCGTCACGACCGACCACGGTCACTACCTTGGGGAGCATGGGTGGATTGGAAAGCCAGCCGCGCCGCTTTACCACACACTCTGTCATATCCCATTGCTTGTCTGGTACCCTGACGGCCCATATAACGGCAAGCGCATTTCTGCCACCACGCAGACGGTCGATCACTATGCGACGGTATTGGAACTACTGGGGTTAAGTGCGCCGACCAGCGCGAACATCCACAGCCGGAGTTATATGTCCCTGCTTCGTGGGGAGAAAGAGGCTCATCGCGAGGTCGCCTTCTACGGCTACCACAACAAGCGGATCGGCGTTACCGCGGACGACGGTGAGTGGACACTGCTGCGCTACCATGGTCCCGACTTGGCCGAGGGCTACCAGTATACCCACCAGGTCGAGCAGACGGAGGGCTTCGGCTTTCCTCAACGCGACTCGCGTCACTTCGAGTTCCCACATCTGGAGGCGGGGCGCTGGATTCCTGGCATCTCGATGCCAGTCTGGCGTGTGTCGATGCGAAATGATTGGGGGCATCACCAGCCGCTCTGGATCGGCGACCTTCTCTTCCATAACCCCACCGATCCCGAGCAGAGCAACAACGTCATCGAGCAGCACCCAGATGTGGTGCAGCGGCTGGAAAGGATGGTGTTCGACCACGCGCAAGCCATCCAGGCACCAGACGAGCAGATCCGGAGGTTGCGACTGAAGGATGATGCATCTTCCGCGTTACATCTCGGCCAGGGAAGAGCGTAGTGAATGAAACGCGCATGGGTGTTCGTGGTCAATGTGTAACAGGGTTAGTATGAGGATTTGCACGCATGGCAATGGACCGTGAAAGCGCTCGCACCGCGCTTCAGGCGGCAGGGCGGTACATGATCGAACACGATCTGACTTGGGGTAATGCTGGCAACATGAGTGCGCGCACGGGCGAGGGGCGCGCGTTGATTACTGCGAGTGGCACACAGCTCGGCGAGTTAGCGGATGAGGATTTGGTAGAGTTTGTCTTCTCTGAGCAGCATCGGTCGGAGGGAGGTCGTAGGCCGTCGAAGGAGAGGCCAATGCACCGGGCGGTGTATGAGATGCGCCCGGAGATCAATGCGGTATTGCACGCTGCGCCCTTCTACGCCACGCTCCTCGCGTGCTCCGCGGTCGAGATTCCATCCGACTGGTTCGTCGAGGCGATGTACTACCTGGAGCGGGTCGCCCGGGTGCCCTACCACCACCCTGGATCAGAGGCGCTGGGCGAGGTGGTGCGGAGCGCGGCGCTATCGGCCAATGTCTTGCTACTAGACAATCACGGCGTGTTGGTCTACGACACGAGCGTGCGGGAGGCGCTGATGGCTCTCCACACTTTAGAATTGACGTGCCGAATGGCGGTCACCGCGCGGGCAGCCCAACTTCCCATCCGCTCGCTTTCCACTGATGTGGTTGAAGACTTTCTGGAACGATCGGGATATCGGCCCCGCCGCGAGTGGCCCTCATGAGGATGGGCGTTGTTGCGGATGATATCACGGGCGCGAACGACATCGGGATCATGTTCGCCAAAGCAGGCTACGTCACGCAGGTCTACGTTTGGGATGGCCCGGGTACCTTGGCCCGTGCTTCGCAATGGGAACAGGCGGACGTGGTCATTCTCGATACCGATTCCCGCCTCGACCCACCGCAGCTGGCATACGATAAGGTGTTTGCCGCCACGCGCGAGTTGCAGGAGGCCGGGTGCAAGCACTTTCACAACAAGACCTGTTCTGTCTTTCGCGGCAACATAGGTGTGGAGTTTGATGCCATGCTGGACGCGCTGGGCGAGCGGTTTGCGGTGGTCGTACTCGGTTTCCCCAAGAATGGTCGTCTCACCATGAATGGGGTCCATTACGTCCACGGCAAACGGCTGGAGAAGTCGGAATTTCGCCGCGACCCCGTGCATCCCATGACCCAGTCGAATCTCGTGGACATCCTCCAAGAACAGACGACGCGCAGGGTGGGGTTGCTGACGCACGAGGTGGTCAAGCAGGGGCCGCAGGTGCTACAGGAGCACATCGCTGAGATACGGCCGCACTGCGACTACCTCATCCTCGACGTGTCCGACCAGCATGCCCTGCACACGATCGCGCGGGCAGTGCGGGACGAGCCGGTGCTGTGTGGCAGTTCAGCGCTCGCGGAGGAGCTGGCGGCGGTGTGGGAGGTACCTTCAGCCACCGCGCCATACGTTGCCCTCCCGCGGCGGACCGGTGCGGGCGTCTTGTGCGTAGCGGGCAGTCTTATGCCACAAACCGTTGCCCAGATCCGCCACCTCCACGATCGCGGCACCCCCATCTGGGAACTGGACACGCTACGCCTTTTTGACGAGGCGGAGCGGGAACGGGTGCGGCTCACGGTTGCCCTGGTGCACCATTTACGGAAGGGCGAAACGGTGTTGCTGCATGCGTCGAATGATGCCGCGTCGGTTGAGCAGACGCGCGCGGAGGGCGCACGGCGTGGCATGGCGAGGGCCGAGGTTTCACGGTTGGTGTCGGGCGCGCTGGCTCGGATCGTGGCGGAGGTGGTGGTGCAAGCGGAGGTGAATCGGGTTGTCATGGCAGGGGGTGATACCTCGGCGGCCATCTGTCGAGGGCTCGGCATAACAGGCATGCGTGTCTGGCAGGAGATCGAACCCGGCTTACCCTCCTGCCTCTCCCTAACTGATCCACCACTGTTCCTCGTGCTGAAGTCCGGCAGCTTCGGCAGCCCGGATTTCCTGGAGCAGGCAATCGACCATGTGATGCAGCGGTAGAGGAGGTGGGTGGGAATGATTTAAGTGCGGAATGCGGAATGATTCAAGTGCGGAATGCAGAATGGAGAGTGGGGAAGTGATACATCTCGAGAGTAGAAAGGAGTAGGTTCGGTGGCAGATATTCAATTATCCGAGGCGGCTGCGGTGCTGAGGGATCACTTTGGCATGCGGGTTGTGGGCGGCAGAGATGAGGGGCGCGATCTCATGTGCGAGGTTCTAAAGGAGCGACTGGATCTTCCGGGCAGGGAAGCCAAAAAGACCGTCGAGGCGCTGGAGCGTGCTCATTCGATAGAGTACGTGGAGGGGGTAGCGGGAGGAGGCGACTTTGTCCATGCCGAGATACCTTTCGCGGAGGCGAGGGGGGTCGACAATCCGGCGGGACCCGGGACCTCAGCCGAGACACCCCTCAGGGCAGGGTACTGGCAGCTCTAGGGTACGCTTGATTGGGAAGGGGAGAGTGGAGAGTGGAGATCTGTGGAGAAGCGATGCTCGAGCAACTTGTGCGAAAATATCCTGATCTGAAGCCCTGTCTGGCGGAGATCCAACGGATATTTGAGGTGCTGTCGGCATGTTACCGTAGAGGCGGCAAGGTACTGATCTGCGGCAATGGGGGGAGCGCAGCGGACAGCGAGCACCTGGTCGGCGAGTTGATGAAGGGATATCTCACGTCGCGCCCCATACCGGAGGAGGCGCGGGAGCGTCTGGTGGCAGCCTTTCCCGAGGAGGGTGCCTATCTCGCCGACCATCTCCAGGGCGCGCTGCCTACCCTCTCGCTGGTGAGCCAGACGGCGCTGATCACGGCCTACGCCAATGACGTCGCCGCCGACATGATCTTTGCGCAACAAGTGTACGGCTACGGTAACGAGGGGGACGCACTGCTTGGTATCAGTACCTCCGGTACCTCCCGCAATGTGCTCCATGCCCTTCGCGTGGCACATGTGAGGGGGATGCACACTATCGGCATCACGGGCCGGAGTGGCGGTGCGATGGCGGCGCTGTGCGAGGTGACCCTCCGCGTTCCCCGGGATAAAACCGCCGATATCCAGGAGCGGCACCTCGCGATCTACCACGCCCTCTGCGCCATGCTGGAGCAGGAGTTCTTCCCCTAGTGAGTCAAATGCGGAGTGCGGAGTGCGGAATGGAGACTGGAGAATAGAGAATGGAAAGTCATTGAACATGGTCTCCCTTTTCCCTTTTCCCCCTTCCGTTTTCCCTTTCCCCTTTCCAGTCTCGTTCACGATAGCTATACAACTTCCCTCATGTTGCACGAATCAACCATCCCATGATAGGAGATCACGTCATGCTCTTCTTCACCGTCGAAAAGATCGCCAAGCTCCTGCCAGAGATCCGCGCGGCCATCCACCGCGACGCGCATCCGCTCCCCCATTGGAAGGTTACCATAGGCGCGCCGGAGGGCGCTCATCGGCCCGACTTTGACGATAGCGGGTGGGAGGATTTTGAAGTACCCGGTCGCTGGGGGAGCTATGATGTGACCGCCTGGTTCCGCACCACCGTCCACATCCCCGAGCACCTCCGTGCGGGCGACAAGAAACTCGCACTCCACCTGGTCCCTGGGCCCCGTGATGGCGGCGACTCGACGGCAGAGTCAATGCTGTACGTGGACGGCGAGCCCTTGCAGGCGCTGGATCTGTGGCACGAGCAGGCATGGCTGCCCCCGGAACTGGTCGAGAGGGGTGAGCTAGCCGTGGCGATCCATGCATGGAGCGGCGTGCAGGGCGTGCCGGAGGAGCGGCGCTTCACCGTCGCGCAGCTCGTCTGGATCGATGAGGCGACGGAGCGTTTCTACTACCTAGCGAACACGCTGCACCGGGCCATCCAGGTGCTGGACGAGGATGACCTGCGCCGGTTGCGGCTGCTCGACACCTTGAACCAGGCGTTCAACCGCATCAACTTCACCAAGCCCCAATCGGAGGCCTTCTACGCCTCCGTCGCGGACGCAGAGTGCTTCCTGCGAGAGGCAGTCGAGTCGATGCACACGTTGGAGGAGCTGAAGCCGACGGTCGTGGCGGTGGGGCACGCGCATATCGACATGGCGTGGCTGTGGCGGTTAGCGCACACGCGCGAGAAAGCGGGACGCACCTTCGCGACGGCGCTGCACCTAATGCGCCAATACCCGGAGTACCGTTTCGTGCACTCCTCCCCCCAACTCTACCGCTACCTGGAGCAGGATTACCCGCAGCTCTTCGCCCGGGTCAAGGAGCGGATCGAGGCGGGGCAGTGGGAGGCAACGGGCGGTATGTGGGTCGAATCGGACATCAACCTGCCGAGCGGCGAATCGCTGGTGCGCCAGATTCTCTTTGGCAAACGGTACGAGCGGGAGGCGCTAGGTGTGGACAGCCACGTGTTGTGGTTGCCCGATGTGTTCGGCTACTCGGCCGCGCTACCCCAGATCATTCGCAAGAGTGGCCTGCACTATTTCATGACGACCAAGATCAGCTGGAACCAGTTCAACCGCTTTCCCTACGACACCTTCCGCTGGCGTGGCGTCGACGGCACCGAGGTGCTCACCCACTTCGTCACGACGCCGGAGGATAACTGGTACTACACCTACAGCAGCCTGCTCTCCCCACGCGATGTCAAGGGTGTCTGGGAGAACTACCGGCAGAAGGAGATCAACGACGAGCTGCTGGTCCTCTTTGGGCGGGGCGACGGTGGGGGCGGACCCTACCAGGAGATGCTGGAGGCGGCGCGTGCCATGAAGAACCTACCGGGCATTCCCCGTGTGGAGATGGGCAGGGCCGAGCCCTACTTCCGGCGGCTTGAGGAGCGCCTTGCGGAGCAGGTGGTACCAGTGTGGGATGGGGAGCTCTATCTCGAGTACCACCGCGGTACCTACACCTCCCAGGCGTGGCTCAAACGCGCGAACCGCAAGGCCGAGGTGTTGTACCACGATGTGGAGTGGTTCAGCACGCTGGCGGAGCTGCTGACGGAGGAGGCGGCTTATCCGCACGACCGCCTACGTGAGGGGTGGGAGTTGATCCTGTTGAACCAGTTCCACGACATCCTGCCCGGCTCCTCCATCCGCCCGGTCTATGAAGACGCGGAGGAGGATTACGAGGTCATCAACCGCGTTGGGGAGGAAGTCCTAGCGCAGGCACAACGCACGTTGCTTCAGGAGGTTCCAGCACAGCAACGTTCGGTTGTCGTGTTCAACTCCCTCTCCTGGCCGCGTGATGGATTGATTTCCCTTCCTTGGTCCGAGGAGCAACCAGTCGCCACCATCATCGGACCCGATGGCCGGCCCGCTCCCGTCCAGTTGGTGGAGGAAGCGGGACAACCCCAAATCCTCCTCCCGTTGTCGGGAGTACCATCCCTGGGTTATCGCGCCTACTCGCTGGTCCCAGCCACGTTACCCGCGCACGGTGTGGACCCACATATGCGGGCGCATCTACTACGGAGTCGATATGGAGTCGGAATCGACGAGGAGGGTCACCTCACGGTACAGGAGGCACCGCTAGAGAACCCGCTGACGATAACCAAGACGCACCTGGAGAATCCCTGGTACAGAATCGAGCTCGATGAGCAGGGACGGCTTACCTCACTCTTCGATAAGCTCAATCAGCGGGAGGTGTTGGCTGCGGGCACGCGAGGCAATGTCTTCCAGGCATTTGAGGACAAACCAATGGCCTTCGATGCGTGGGATATAGACCTCTACTACCAAGAAAAGATGTGGGAGATCGACGATCTCGTCGAGGCAGAGGTAGAAGAGAGCGGCCCACTGCGTGGCGTGCTGCGCCTGCAGTGGCGTTACCACGACTCGACGATCACCCAGCGGCTTACGATCTACCGCGACTCGCCGCGTATCGACTTCCGAACGGAAGTCGAGTGGCAAGAGCAGCAGGTGCTGCTCAAGGTGGCCTTCCCCGTTAACGTGCGCGCTACCCGTGCCACGTACGAGATCCAGTTCGGCAATGTCGAGCGGCCGACCCATTGGAACACGAGCTGGGATTATGCGCGCTTCGAAGTGGTGGGGCACAAATGGGTGGACCTGTCGGAGGGTAACTACGGCGTAGCGCTGCTGAACGACAGCAAGTATGGGCATGACATCAAGGATAACGTGCTGCGCCTGACGCTTATCAAGTCATCTATTCGTCCCGACCCCCTCGCCGACAAGGGCATGCACTACTTCACCTACAGCCTATTGCCGCATGCTGGTACCTGGCGCGAGAGTGATGTCGTGCAGCAGGCCTACGCCCTCAACTACCCGCTCTTGACCGCTACCATTCCCGCCAAAGGGGAGGGCAGGTTACCCCGCCAGTACCAATTCGCTACCCTTGACAGCGACCACGTCATCCTTGAGACGGTCAAGAAGGCGGAAGCGGAGGAGGCCTACATCGTGCGCCTCTATGAATATAAGCAATACCGCAGCAACCAAGTCACGCTACGCTTCGCGCAGCCGATTCGCCGCGCTGTCGAGTGCAACCTGATCGAGGAAGAGGAGCGGCCCATCCCCTACGAGGCCAACCAACTCACCTTCCCTATCACTCCCTACGAGATCAAGACCTTCAAGGTCTGGCTCGAACGGTCTTCCTAATGCGGAATGCGGAGTGGGTCAAGTGCAGAATGCGGAATGCGGAGTGTGGAGTGGAGAGGGGAGATTCGTTCCTGGGTGGCTGTGTTGATTCTGCAGTAGGGTGTGGAGCAGAAGCGGGAATGGGCTTGCTATGTCGGTCGAGCAGAAGGTAACATTCTGGCCTACCCCGATAGCACTGTAGAGGATGATAGAACAACTATGCCTGCGACGAAGCGAAAGATTGCGCACACCTTTTCTGGAGAATCTTATACCCTTTCCATCGATGCGAATGACCCCTTTGTCCATTTGGATGATGCAGCAGGAACGCCGCTGGCCCAGCTCTTTGTCCTGTCGAGTCTCGACCCACTGTGTGGGCGCGATGATACCCTAAGCGTTAGCGAGTGGGAGGTCGTGGAGGCGAGTGCGGAAACGGTCTTCTCCCTGCGAGCCAGGAGTTCCGCGTGGGAGGAGAAGATCTATCGTTTCCGCTGCACACCTCACCGTTTTATCTACGAGATAGAGGTAATAGGGGAGGGGCACCTGGCAGACGTGCACCTCTTCGGCGGCTACTACTCCGGTAAACTTCGCTACGGTTCCGGCTTTTTCCCGTCGGGCCAATGGTTCCGGCAAGGATTTAATCCCGAACCCAACGTCGATCACGCGACCCACTTCTCCCCCGTTGAGAGTACGTCCATCGATTTGATAGGCGTACCCGTGCCGGGTCGCAGGGACTGGTTTTTCACACCGACCCCCTTCTGTTTTGCTTTCCAGGGTCGACATGGATGGATCGGTATGGGGGTGGAGGCCCGAGCCGGGGAGAACCGCTGGACGGAGTATCGCTATCTGGGACAGCAGAGTGCCTTCCACCTGACATTGAATTATGAGGGATATACAGAGGTCGCGGGTCATTACCAACTTCCCGCGATCGGCTTCGACTTTGCGCCAAGTGAGTACGGGGTACTGGCGGCGCACGTGCAGGCTCTACGTGATGCGGGGCACGTACCCCCGCTCCAACCGCGCGAGAAACCGGCCTGGTGGCGAGAGCCAATCTTCTGTGGTTGGGGATCTCAATGCTATCTCGCCTCGCTGGTGGAGGGGCACGCGCCCGATTACGCCCGGCAGCACCTGTACGAGCAGTTCTTGGAGTCGCTCGATCGTAACGGGATCGCGCCTGGAATTATCGTATTGGATGACAAATGGCAGGTTGCCTACGGCGAGAATCAGGTAGACGAGGACAAGTGGTCCGATCTACGGGGCTTTATAGACGAGCAGCATGTGGCTGGTCGAAAGGTGCTGCTATGGTTCAAGGCATGGGACCCAGAGGGCGTCCCACCCGAAGAGTGCATCAAAAATGCGGCTGGCCTTCCCATTGCCGTCGATCCGACCAATCCGGCTTACCAGCAGCGCCTGCGTGCCTCCATCCGGCGCATGCTCTCTCCAAGTGGTTACGATGCCGATGGCTTCAAGATCGATTTCTCTGCCCGCATTCCGAGTGGTCCGGCGATGCATAGACACGGAGACGCGTGGGGCTTGGAGTTGATGAAAGTGTACTT